>JAITOG010000039.1 GCA_031290075.1 Holosporales bacterium
AGAAAAAATTTGTTGTAACGTTTCCATGTCACTCTCTTTTAAAAAGCATAAACCTTCTAAATCTATAGCCTTTTTATATTTTTTCGTCTATTCGAAAATCTCATGCGTAGGCCCTGTTCTTATACTTAAGAAATAAAATGTCCTTAAAGACAGGTTCTAAAGTTTGAATACTTTTAAAATATCTATTGTGGAACAGAGCTAATAAGTTTAATTAAAATCCAAATCAAAAATTTAAGGCTATATACAGAAAGTGTAATGGAAAAAGAATAAAAGATTGCTGCTATTAAATTCTTACCATTTAAATTTTGCGTTAGTGAAAAAAGAAGAGCTCCAGCTAAAGTTGTAATTGGAATTATAAAAAGGATTTTACGTAATTTACTATCTGTTTGTATTATTTTTGAAATTATTTCGGGAGTATAAACTATAATTGCTGAAAAAAAAGCAGATTTAAATAAAAATCCTAAAGATTCTGTAACAGAAGCATTATTCCATAAATTAGTAGTAATTCTTGAAGAGCAATCTTCCATTATCGCTCTATTGCCGCAATATAAACTATTATTAACTAAAGTTGTTATAATAATTAAGAAAAAGATTTTTTTCAACATATAATATATCTTTTATTATAAATCCCTAAATAATCGTGTAAAATAATTAACGATTTGTAAACCTTTTTTGTGCAATTATTCATCTATCATGATTAAAATTATAATAAGCTTTGTTAAAAGGTAAAAAATAAAAGATCTTGATAAAGTTGTTACTTATCATTAATTTGTATTTGTTGTACTACGAAAAAAAATGATTATTTTTGCAAATTCTTTATAAAAAAAAAGGAATTTTTATGAAAAAAGAAGAAAAACTAGTTATTGTTGAATCTCCCGCAAAGGCGTCTACAATTGAACGCTATCTTGGACCTGGTTTTAATGTTTTGGCTAGTTACGGGCATGTTCGTGATTTGTTAAGCAAAAGTGGTTCTGTTGATCCTAATAACGATTTTAAAATGATATGGGCAGAATCTGAGAAATCTCATAAAAGGGTTAATGATATTTTAAATACTGTAAAATCAAGTCAGCAAGTTTTTTTAGCAACTGACCCTGATAGGGAAGGGGAAGCTATTGCTTGGCATGTTTCTGAGTTAATTACGCAAAAATATGGGGATAAAGCCCCAGATATACAGCGCGTTGTTTTCCATGAAATAACCAAAAATGCGGTTCTTTCAGCAATGCAGACTCCACGTAAAATAGATAAGTTATTGGTTGATGCTTATTTAGCCAGGCGTGCTTTGGACTATTTAGTTGGATATTCAATTTCTCCAATTTTATGGCAAAAATTACCAGGTTCGCGGTCTGCTGGACGCGTACAATCTGTAGCTTTAAGGCTTATTGTTGAAAGAGAACAAGAAATAGAAAAGTTCAAATCTCAAGAATACTGGTCAATTGATGGGGATTTTTCCACAGAAGATAAAAAGAAATTTCAAGCAAGACTTTATTCATTTAATAGTAAAAAGCTAGCAAAGTTAGATATAAAAAATGCCCAGCAAGTAAAACAAATGTGCGATGCTCTAAAGCCACTTGTTTACAGTATTTCTACAGTAGAAAAAAAACAAGTTCAACGTAATCCTGCTCCCCCATTTACAACATCTACAATGCAGCAGGAAGCTTCCAGAAAATTAGGTTTCGGAACAAGTCGAACTATGCGGATAGCCCAATACTTATATGAAGGAGTTCAAATTAGCGGAGAAAAAACAGGTTTGATTACATATATGAGAACCGATAGTGTGAACCTCAGCAAAGAAGGAATTGCCAATTTTCGTGAATTTATTCAAAAAAACTATGGAAATAACTATCTTCCAAAAGATGCTCGGATATATAAAACAAAAACTAAAAATGCACAAGAGGCTCATGAAGCAATTCGCCCTACAAACATAACAAGGCGTCCTAGCGACTTGGTTAAATTTTTGGATAAAGATCAACTTACTTTGTATGAATTAATTTGGAAAAGAGCAATTGCTTCGCAAATGGAAAATGCCCTGTTTGATCAGGTAACTGTAGATATTTCAGATAAAGATAAAAAGCATATTTTTAGGGCTGTTGGAACAACTCAAATTTTTGACGGTTTTTTGAAAATTTACCAAGAGGGGGTAGATGACATAGAAGAGGCTGATGGCAATGAAGAGAAGCTTCCTCTTTTAAAAGAATCAGATAAATTGTCTTTGAATAAACTGGTTGATCTTCAACATTTTACCCAGCCTCTGCCTCGTTTTACTGAAGCAAGTTTAGTAAAAAAACTTGAAGAATTAGGAATTGGTCGCCCTTCAACGTACGCTCCGCTTATACAGGTTTTACAGGATAGGGGATATGCTTTGCTTGAAAAACGACAATTTATTCCTTCAGATAGAGGGTACGTTGTTACGACCTTTTTAACGAATTTTTGCCGTAAATATGTTGAATACGATTTTACAGCTCATATGGAAGATGAACTTGACGATATCTCTAATGGAGAGTTGGAATGGAAAAAAGTGATGTCAGAATTTTGGGAAGAGTTTTCAGCAACAATTGGTAAAATGAAAGCAATTCCTGTAACAGAAATTATAAATAAACTAGAAGAAGATCTTAAGTCTTATATTTTTAAAAACTTAGATGATAAAAAGTGTGAAAAATGCGGAAGGGGAGTAATTGGTTTGAAGCTCAGTAAATATGGAGCTTTTTTGGGTTGCAGTAATTACCCAGAGTGTACAAATCGTAAGCCAATAGGTATTGAACCAAGTGAACAACAATATGCAATTTTTGAACCTAAAGAGCTTGGAATTGATCCAGAGGATGGAGCAAAAATTTCTCTTCGTAAGGGGCCATATGGATTTTATATCCAAGCGGATTTTGATGAAAATTCTGAAGAAAAAGTAGAAAAAATTGGGAAAAAAACAAAAAAAACGAAGAAAAAAGTAAAAAATAAAAAAATCGGTATTCCTCCATCTATCAATCCACAAGAAATAACATTTCAAGAAGCTTTGTTTTTGAAAAATTTGCCCAAAACAGTAGGGAAATTTGAAGGGAAAGATGTTAAAGTGAGCACGGGACGTTTTGGGCCATATGTGATGTTTGAAGATATATTTGCTTCAATTCCAAAAGCTTTAAATTTTATGAAAATTACCTTGGATGAAGCTATAAAATTAATAGAAAAAAAGCGAGCCAAACCACCGCGAGCTAGAAGGTCAATTTCTAAAAAGAAAACCCCCTCGTAAAAAGTTTGCCGTAAGGGGCGTGTTTTTTTCATAAAATGTGCGATAAGTATTCTTATGAATATAGAATTTTTATCAGAGCAAAAACGAAAGGCCCTTCGATTGCAGCATCGATTGGAGAAGGATTATACCAAAATTCACATTTAATCAAACAGATGATTTTCTGAAATATCAGAACTTGTACGGGGTTTACAGACAAGATTTGTATGATTAATCATGAATTTTGGTATTATTACTCGCGATCGAATCAAGTCTATTCTTCTTTCGGACAAAGGCTGGACGAACAAAAAGAGATTGCTGAGACTTTGATCATTAACGAGTGCACTGTAAGGCGACATGTTGTTCAATACCGAGAAACCAAAAGCTCACGATTGACTATATACCGGGGCCCCCAAAGAATGCGGATTTTAATTGCTGCCAATTCTTTTAAATCCAAGAAGTTTGAATCCGCATTTTTTTTGGGTTTGGGTATAGTTCCGGCCGGCCCTCCAAGCTTACAGATCAGGGCTAAGTCCTAGATGCTTTTTTTGATTGTTATACTTTTTTTGCAAATATTCTGTTTGTGTATAAAACAAGTAATGTCTCAATCTTCAAAAGAACAATTTTTAAAAAAATAATTTTAAAAGCATCTAGACTTAGCCCTGGCCATGATGACCAGCCAGTAAGCGTATAGAGTTGGCTAAAAACATTTGAAATGAGTCAGCAATAGCAACACGTCATGCTTCTCTAGCAAATCTATGGCGTCTAATTTCCCCAGCCGCTTAATCTGCTAACAATATCAGCTCTTCCGGATTGAAAAGCCCAAACAAGTGGGGTATTTCCACATATATCTTCAGCCTTTGTATTTGCTCCATATCCAAGTAAGCATCTAACAGCCTCAGCGCGTCCCTTTTTACCAGCCATATGAAGTGGGGTAGAATTATATATACTTTCAGCCTCTATATTTGCATCAGCTCTAAGTAATTCTCTAACAACTCCAACATGTTCATTATACATAGCAGCTACATGAAGTGGGGTAAGGTTTTCTATATTTTCTGCCCCTGTCTTTGCATTATATTCAAGCAATTCTCTAATAATCCTAACATCTTCCAATTTAGCAGCAATATGAAGTGAGGTAAGTTTATTTTCCTCTTCAGCCTCTGGATTTGCTCCCTTTTTAAGTAATTCTCTAACAATATCAACATGTTTACATGTAGTAGCTGCATGAAGTGGGGTATTTTTTTTTATATCTTTAGCCTCTATATTTGCTTTATATTCAAGTAATTCTCTAACAATCTCAACTCTTCCATATGCAGCAGCCAAATGAAGTGGGGTCTGTCCTTTTTTATTTTCAGTCTCTGTATTTGCTCCCTTTTTAAGTAATTCTCTAACAATCTCAACTCTTCCATATGCAACAGCCAAATGAAGTGGAGTATTTCCATTTCCATCTCGAGCCTCTATATTTACTCTCTTTCTTCTATTATTAAGTATTTTTCTAACATCCTTAACACATCCTTCTTTAATAGCTTCATAAAGGGCCTTAACACCAGCAGTTCTTTGGCCAAGAGCAGGAGAAACAGGAGTTTCTATTAACAAATTCCAATCTCCTCCTGTAAAGCCTGTTTGGCCTATTCCCTCTGTTTCATGTATTGCCCTTGTATCACGTCGTGCTGCCCTGCAAGAAATATTGCTTATCCCCAATAATGAAACAAGCAGCACTGTAGTTTTATAAAATACTTTCATTCTCTTTACTTCCTTTAAAATAATCTAACAAAGATAACAATTAATGATAATAATGATTATAATAATGTTCCTTCTACATTTCAAGTTTTATTTTAATTTTTTCTATCTTTTTTTAAAACGCATTGAGCTAGGCATGTTGTCAGGGTTTTTTAGGAAGTTTTTTTAAAAAAGGTGATTTTAGGAAAAAGGCTAAGTCCTAGATGTTTTTTTTGATTGTTATACTTTGTTTGCAAATATTCTGTTTGTGTATAAAACAAGTAATGTCTCAATCTTCAAAAGAATAATATAAATAAAATAATTTTATAAAGCATCTAGACTTAGCCCTGATCTTCGTCCCAGCCTTTCAGTAAAATCCTAAAGGCTTATTTCCATTATTACCTGCTATAATTAATTAAGCTAATAACCTCTTTAACTGTAAATTTTTATAAGGTGCTCTATCATACGGTGTAAATCCGTCATTATCTTGAACATTTTTATTTGCTCTAGCATTAATTAACATTCTAACAATTCCTATATTATTCAGCCAAGCTGCTACATGAAGTGGTGTCCATCCATCATCATTTCTAGCCTCTATATTTGCGTTAGCATCAATTAACATTCTAACAACTTCTGCATTCTCCATCCAAGCTGCTAGATAAAGTGGGGTACATTCTCTAGGATCTTTAGAGTTAATAGGAATATTCTTCTCCCCAATTAATCTCCTAACCTCTTCTATGTTCCCGTTACTAGCTGCTATATGAAGTAGATTTCTTACAGCAGCAGGAGCTTCTACAGGAGCAGGAGCAACGTCTGGAGCTAGAAGAGGAGCAGCAGGAACTCTTCTAGCAGGAGGAGGGTCTTCATTATCAGAAACTGCAGCAGCACCAGGAGCACCACCACCAGGAGCAGCATTTTTCCTACTTCTATACCAAATAATAGCTCCTACTGCCAATATTCCCACTGCTACTGCTACTCCTCCTACAGCACACCTTACTGGGGGTTCTTTAAAATAATTTCTGCCATTTTCCGACAAATTCCCTGCTCCTCTAGGTTGTAGGCTTTCTTGGCCCATTCTCCATGTTTCATGTATTGCTCTTGCGTCGTCTAATTCCCCGCAAGAAAGATTGCTTATCCCCAATAATGAAACAAGCAGCGCAGTTTTATAAAATCTTTTCATTTTTTTTATTTTCTTTAAAAGAATTAGACAAACAACTATGTATAGTTATATAAGATGTTTCTTTTAAATTTCAAGTTTTATTTCTTAACTGTAAAGTTCATATGGTTTGAGGCTGTGGTTTTTTAAAAAGTTGCAAATAGTTTTAGCCACTTGTGAGCAAAATTCTTTGAATAATTCCCTGCTTCTTGCGGGCGGAATTCAAAAATTCACTCACAACCTTCAACGTTTCTTGTCTTTCAAAAAAAACTTGTTCCTGTCTCACATCTATCTGAACTTAAACATAACACCTCCAAGGCCTTTTAGTTCTCAAGTATAAAGCGTATAGATCTCCCAGTAAACCTAGCACATTCAAATAAAAAATCAGATGGTGAAATATTCAATTTTGCAGTTAAAGCAATAAGCATGTTTCCAAGTAATACCATAACTTCTGCAGAACTTCCCTTTCTTATTGTTGATCTATCTTCATCAAAAACCATATACCCAAACCCCAAAAAATTGCGGATTCAAACTCTTGGGTTTCAAGGATTGGCAGCAATT
>JAITOG010000043.1 GCA_031290075.1 Holosporales bacterium
AATTGCTGCCAATCCTTGAAACCCAAGAGTTTGAATCCGCAATTTTTTGGGGTTTGGGTATATGGTTTTTGATGAAGATAGATCAACAATAAGAAAGGGAAGTTCTGCAGAAGTTATGGCTTTACTTGGAAACATGCTTATTGCTTTAACTGCAAAATTGAATATTTCACCATCTGATTTTTTATTTGAATGTGCTAGGTTTACTGGGAGATCTATACACTTTATACTTGAGAACTAAAATGCCCTGATGAACTTATACAAAAGTAAAAGTAGACTTCAAATTATTGCATTTATATGATATAATTCTTTTAGGTGGTTTTATCTTTTTATTCAACAAATGAGCTTCTTAGATCCCAAAAATGATTTTGCTTTTAAACAAATTTTTGGCACAGAACATGTTTATTAAATGTGAATTTTGGTATAAGAACCACTCTTACTATACTGGGCCCCCCAAAGAATGTGGATTTTAATTACTGCCAATCCTTGAACCCCAAGAAGTTTGAATCCGCAATTTTTTGGGGTTTGGGTATAGTACACAAAACAACAAAACTCTTGGCATTATACTGAAGTGTTCGTCTAAAAAAGGCGATGGCGTTCACACATCCCACGAACTATACCAATTCGCAGTAGAATCCTCGAATTCATCGCCTTCTATACCCAAACCCCAAAAAATTTCGGATTCAAACTTCTTGGATTAAAAAGGATTGGCAGCAATTAAAATCCGCATTCTTTTTGGACCCCAGTATAATCCAGCAGAATCACTAAAGAATTCAAACTGCATTTCACCACAATTTGGTATAATAAAGTTTAAATATAATTCTTTAAATACTTTCCTGTGTAACTTTTGGAAATTTTTATAATTTCCTCAGGTGGCCCCTGTGCAATAATTCGCCCACCTCCATATCCGCCTTCTGGCCCAAGATCTATAATCCAATCGGCAACCTTTATTATATCCAAATTATGTTCAATAATAAGAACACTATTTCCATGATCAACAAGCTTATTCAACACTTCAACAAGCTTCCTTATATCCTCAAAATGAAGCCCTGTTGTAGGCTCGTCTAAAATATACAGAGTTAGGCCTGTTGCTACTCTGCTTAATTCCTTTGCTACTTTAATACGTTGAGCCTCTCCACCGGAAAGCGAAGTTGCTGGGTGCCCTATAGATAAATAGCCAAGCCCAACATCCTGAAGGCACTTTAGCTTTCTCCAAATTCCAACTTGATTTTCAAAAAACTTTACTCCTTCGTCTATACTCATATTTAGAATATCGGAAATATTTTTCTCTTTATATTGAATAAGAAGGGTCTCTTTGTTGTACCTTTTCCCATGACACTGATCACATTCTACGTACACATCTGGCAAAAAGTGCATTTCTATTTTTAGCAAACCATCTCCCTGGCATGCTTCACATCTTCCCCCTTTAATGTTGAAAGAAAACTTTGCAGCTGTATATCCTCTAGCTTTTGATTCTGGAAGAGTAGCAAACCATTCACGAATTGTTGTAAAAAAACCAACATATGTTGCTGGGTTAGAGCGCGGGGTTTTTCCAATTGATGATTGATCTATATCTATTATTTTATCAATATATTCTGCGCCTAAAATGTTACTACAGTCATTCATTTCAACAGATTCCCCTCTCAATCTTTTTGTTAAATTTTTAAATAATCCATCAAGAATTAAGCTAGATTTTCCACTTCCAGATATTCCAGTTACGCAAACAAACCGCCCTAATGGGATATCTACGCTAACATTTTTCAAATTATGAACTTTTGCATTTTCAATAGATAGCCAATGTACATCTCCCCATTTTTTTTTGTCATCACCAATCCCGCGCCAATTTTCGTTTTCAGCTTTCTTTGATTCACAAACTAATTTTTTTCTGCTTGATTTATCGTCATTCTCCGATCTTTTACAAGAATTTGGATTAATTGGACGACGTTTTTCTGGTACTTCAATCTTTTTTCTTCCAGTTAAATAGTCAGCTGTTATGCTTTTTTCGCTTTTAAGAATTTCTTCAACTGTTCCAATTGCTATAACTTCTCCGCCGTAAACGCCTGCATGTGGCCCCATATCTACAACAAAATCTGCATTACGTATGGCATCCTCATCATGTTCTACAACAATTACAGAATTCCCTAAATCCCTCAAATTTTTTATGGTGCCCAGCAAACGCTCATTATCTCTTTGATGCAATCCAATTGATGGCTCATCAAGCACATACAACACTCCTGTCAAGCCCGATCCAATCTGCGAAGCAAGGCGTATTCGTTGGCTCTCTCCGCCTGATAAGGTTTCAGACCTTCTTGAAAGCGTTAGATAATTTAATCCAACATCTTTTAAGAAAATTAAACGATTTTTTATTTCTTTTATAATTCTTTCAGCTATCTGAGAGTTTTTTTTTGAAAGCGTAATATTTTCAAACCAATTTATAGCATCTTTCACTGAAAGCTTGGAAATTTCTGCTATATTTTTTTCATTCACTTTCACGCATAAAGCTTCCTGTTTAAGCCGTAATCCTTTACACTTAGAGCATGGGCATGTTGTTTGAATAGGGGTTAACATTTCTCTAACCCAATTTTCTTCCTCTGATTCATTAAAACGGCGATTTACAATATTAAGAACGCCTTCAAATGGCTTATTAAAATTGAAATCTTTATGTTTTCCCTGCATTTTCATAGGAACAACAACATCCCCAGTTCCATTTAAAATTATATTTTGCTGTTCCTCAGATAACATAGAGAATGGTGTTGTTAACGGAATATTAAATTGCTTAGCAACAGTTTCCAAAAGTTGTTGGTAATACTTTTTAATACTTTTCATTTTATAAATTGATTTTTTTTCATCAGTTAAACTTATTATTGCTCCTTGTTTAATGCTTAAAGACCAATTTATTATTTTATGCACATCAAATTTATTTTCAATTCCTAGTCCATTACATTGAGGACAAGCCCCCTGTGGATTATTAAAAGAAAAAAGCCTAGGTTCAATTTCTTCAATAGTAAAGCCGCTAACAGGGCAAGCAAATTTTTCTGATAATACTAAGATTTCATCCTTATTATCTACTAACTTTATCCAAGCAATACCATTTGTTAGCCTAAGAGCCACTTCTAAAGATGAAACAAGGCGAGTTCTCCATGCTCCTTCTAACATTTTTTCAATTGGAATTACTAAGCGATCTATTATTAGCGAAACTGTGTGCTTTTCATATCGTTCCAAGTTTGGCACAAAATCTGTATCAAATATTTCTTCATCAACAATAACCCTTTGAAAACCTTGTTTCCTGTATTCGTTGATGTCTTTTTTATATTCACCTTTTTTATCCCTAATAACTGGAGCAAGAACATAAAATTTTGTTCCTCCGCCAAGATTCGCCACCTTTTCTACCATTTGATCAATAGATTGAGCCTCAATAGGAAGGCCTGTTGTTGGGGAATAAGGAATTCCTACTCTTGCAAATAATAATCTTAGATAATCATAAATTTCCGTTACAGTTCCAACGGTAGACCGTGGATTATGAGAACGTGTTTTTTGATCAATAGAAATAGCTGGACTTAGGCCGCTTATATTATCAACATCCGGTTTATCCATCATATGTAAAAATTGTCGAGCATATGCCGAAAGACTTTCAACGTATCTGCGTTGCCCTTCAGCATAAATTGTGTCAAAAGCTAGCGATGATTTTCCAGAACCACTAACCCCTGTAATTACTACAAATTTTCCACGAGGAATATCTACATTTATATTTTTTAAATTATGAGTTCTTGCCCCTTTGATGCTAATAATATCTTCTTGCACTTTAGTCTGTTTTTTTTACCATTAGATACTCGTATGATACAGAAAAAACAGAGGTTATTAAATAATTTAGTAAAGTGTGTAAGATTACGTAGTTTTAGACGGCTTGAAAGTCTTTTTCTGAGTCTTGGTATTACAAACTTTGTAAAAAAAGAGTTACATGAGGATTCAAGTACTGAATTTGACATAAAAACACAAGTTAAAATAATCATGAAAACAATTTCTAAAAAAGGGATTTTAGCTGCACTTTCAAAACTCATTTTTGTAACTTAATTTATTCTAGCAAATTTGTTTTGAAGGGAGTCTATTTTAGTATTTAGATTTTATTTAATTATTATGCGTTAACACTAAATTAAAAATTCAAACATAAAATGAATATAGGACATTTCAAATTGCACATCAAAATGTTAGTTTTATTTATTTTTTTATTTATGTATTCTAATCTTTATTTAAATGCGTGTAGTGACTGCCTTGTAATGGCAGAAAAATTAGATAATTTTGCATATAAACTACAGCAATATTACACTAATTTTACAGATTACGAAAAAATAAAGACCATTATTGGCAATGAAAGCATTAATACTTTAAATACAAAGTTCCACAAAAAAATCTTAGATAAAATGCAAAAATTATTTGAAATTCTTAATAAATCAACTTTTTTTTATTTAACTCCACGACGCCCTTGTAAAATTTTTGCAACAACAACTTTAAAGACAAAAAAAAGTATATACGATTATTTCGAAAAAATAGATAATCTTTTAAATTCAATAATTTTCTTAGTAAATCAAGAGGAAACAGATAGCGATTATGAAGAGTCTATACCAAATGACGGTGAAACGCAGTCTGAATTTTCTAGTGATTCTTCTGGATTAGAAGGCTATGAATCCGAGTATTCTACTGCGAATGGATATAATCCTAACGTAAAATTCGATGAGCCTTATTATCAAAATATTATTCCAATAATACAATTATTTATTCCACCTGAAAATTGGCAAACCCAAACAATTGAGCTTTGCAATAAGATAAACGTTTTGTTTGAAGATAATAATTTTTATGAATTTTACGAAGGAAAGGTGAATTTTTTAAAAACACAAAGCTTTTTTCAAAAAAATATTTCTGTTTATTTAAAAATGTTAGCTAACATTTTCTCAATTTTTTCAAAAAGTAAAGAATTAGGATTATGCCGTTTTTATAAAGACCATAGAAAAGAAGCAAAAATAAGCGAAATATTAGAAATAATTAGCCAAAAGTTTAGTTTAAGTAGTAATATTTACTTAGATAATATTCAAAAAATTGAAAAAATGAAAATTCAAATTATTCAAAAAGAAATTGAAAATATATATGGAAAGAATGATCACCTTTTCCTAACAACACAATCCGGAAATAAAGTTGGATTTATTATAGGTGATGAAGCATATAATTTATTTGCAGAAACAAATGATGGCAATTTTGAATTTTTAACATATGACAGCGATGATCTTATAAAAACTCCTGTAGAAATTGATGAACAAACAAATTTAATTATCTCTCCAGAACAATTTACTGGAAGTTTTAAACCACAATTTGCCTATATTTCCCTTGAATCAGTTATTAATGAAATAAATAAAAATCTTTTTAAAAGCAGAGAAATTATTGAAAAAATTGATAAACAGGTAAAAAACCCTTAACAAAAAAAACTATGGATTATTTTAAGTGATGTTTTTTTACGTCAAATCAAGTGCCCGAATATCCTCACGTACGTCAAAATACGCTTAATTCTGTGCTCCGTTTTTCCTTGAAAACAATCACTTTAAATATTCATGAGGATAACTTCTAAGAATTTTTCTTTGTTAATAAAGTTAGAAAAGTCACATAGTTATCAACATGTTAATAAAATTGTTATTAGATTGTTAAAAATTTAATAATTTCCTTTAATTTTAGCACTTTAGGTTGTTAATAAAATTGTTAATAAAAAATTATTAACAGATATTTTCCTCGCATATACAAAAAAATATATAAATATATGTTATTAATTAATTGTTATTATTTGATATTTTTTTAAAAAAGTATGAATTTTCAAGAAAATATAAAGTTTGCAATTGTTGGAGCAACAGGAATTGTTGGACTAGAATTTCTTAAAATATTAGAAAAAGAAAATGTTTTAAGTAATAAAATAATAGTTGCTGCTTCTAAAAATTCTGTTGGTAGTAAATTAAAGTATAAAAATGATTTTCTGATTGTTGAAGATTTAGAAGAGGTTGATTTTTCAAATTGCAAAATTGGTCTTTTCTCTCCTGGTGCAAAGGTCTCTGAAATTTACGCTCCAATTGCAGAAAAGCAAGGATGTTTTGTTATTGATAACACATCTTTTTTTAGAACACATGAAGATGTTCCATTGATTGTACCTGAGATAAATCTTGAAGAATTAAAAAATGCTAAAAGAAAAATAATAGCAAATCCAAATTGTTCTACAATACAATTAGTAATGGTGTTGAAACCTATTCAAGATATTTGTAAAATTAAGCGTGTTTTTGTTTCAACGTATCAATCTGTATCTGGTGCGGGGAAAGATGCTTTAGGAGAATTAAATGATGAAAATACGAATAGTGAAAAGAATGTAATTTTTCCTCAAAAAATTAAAAAAAATGTAATTCCTAAAATAGACACTTTTCTTTCTAGCGGAGAAACAAAAGAGGAATGGAAAATGTTTGTTGAAACTAGAAAGATTTTAAATAGCGATATTGTAGTTTCTTCAACGTGTGTAAGAGTTCCTGTTGAAGTTGGACATAGCGAAGCTGTATTTTTTGAACTTGAGCATGATGTTCCAATTAAAGAAATCCATGAAGCTATTCGTAAATTTCCAGGAGTTTATATAGAGGATTTAGATTCGAATGAATTTAAAACGCCGCGTGAAATTGCGGGAACTGATGAAGTTTTTGTTAGTCGTCTTCGTAAAGATGAGAATACGAAGTGTTGTTATCAAATGTGGATAGTTGCAGATAATGTTAGAAAAGGAGCTGCTTTGAATGCTGTGCAAATTGCCAAAGGGCTTGTTTCTTATGGGATTGTATAGGAGGTGGGGCGATGATAGATTCACATTGTCATTTAACAAGCTTTGATGATTTAGATAATGTAATAGCGCGCGCTAAAAATGCTAAAGTTTCTAAAATTGTTACAATTGGAACGGAGCTTAACGATTTTGAAAAAATGAATGTCATAAATTCTGAATTTTCTGAATTTGTTGATGTTGTGGTTGGTGTTCATCCAGATAATTGTTTAAGTATTTCTTTAAAGGATATTGAGGAATATTTTAAAAAAATTGATATTAAAAATATAATAGGAATAGGGGAAATAGGACTTGATTATAAAAACAATCCAAATGAAGTAATTAAAAAAAAGCAAAAGGAATTTTTTGAAATACAGCTTTCATTTGCAAGTGATAATAACTTACCAGTATGTATTCATATGAGAGAATCTAGTGATGATATTCTGGATATTTTGCGCAATTTTTCTAATATTCGTGGTGTTTTTCATTGTTTTAGTGAAAATAAGCAATTTGCAAAAAAAGCTTTAGATATTGGATTTTTTATTTCTTTTTCAGGAATTGTAACTTTTAAAAATGCTAAGGCTGTTCAAGAATCTGCAGTTTATGTTCCTTTAAATAGAATGTTATTTGAAACTGACGCTCCGTATCTAGCTCCAACTCCGCATAGGGGAAAACGCAATGAACCAGCATATGTTAGTTTGGTTTATGATTTTGTAAGTAATTTAAAAGATATTTCTAAAGAAGACCTTGTTAATAAAATTTATGAAAATTTTAAAAGTCTCTTTTTTAGCTAAGAAAAAATTAAAAGCTAAAAAAAAATCTAAAATAAATTACCTAACTATATTTAATAACCTACTATAACGTAAATCAAATAGCCATTTATGTATTTCATACCACTGTGCTTTTGTTGAAAAGAATATCATTTGTGGTTTACCTATAAAAAGATCTTCACTGATAAAGCCAACTTTTTTTATTTCCCTACTATCGCTGGAGTTGTCACGATTATCTCCCATCATAAAGTAGTGTCCTTCAGGAACAGTAAATTCTTCAGTATTATCTAAATGAGCTTTTCCAAATTCAAAGATTTTTAAAATAGGATGTTGTTTTCCATTTGGAAGTGTTTCAGTATATAACTTAGTTATAATTATGTTTTTTTCTTCTTCAATTGGATATTCTCCAACATAATCAAGTTTTGTTTCTTGTCCATTAATATATAATTTTCCTTGTTTCATTTGGATTTTATCACCAGGAACTCCTATAACCCTTTTTACATAATTAACTCCTTCTAATGGTATTGAAAGAGATTGACGAATTTTTCGCCAACTTTTTTGAAAAAAACCATTAAACATACCATGATTATAAAAGTTAGCATCTTCCCCTTCATAAAATTTATGGAAAAAAACTGCTACATCTCCGCATTTTGGTTTGGCAAAAGAAATTCTTTTCTTTATAAATTTTGGTTGGAAAAAAATTGAATACCTAGAATAACCATACAAAAATTTATTAGCGAAAACAAAATCACCAACCAATAATGTTGGCATCATAGAGCCTGATGGAATTTTATATGGTTGATACAAAAAAATATGAATGGATAAAACAGCTAAAATTACTAAAACCCATCCAAGTAGCCCTTCTCCCTTTTTTTCTTTTTTTTCTGACATACTCTAATTTTTTTTCAAAAACACCCTAAATAAAGTTTATACTATATTTAATAAATTTATTAATTTTTTTTTGACATTCTTAACCAGTCAATTATTAAATTTTTAGAAAGTCACGCTTCCCTTGACAAAATATTCAATATATTGTTTTACTTGAAGCGATATTCCTGCTTTAAAATTACAAACTGAAATTGTTTATAGATAACTCGTTAAAACACATAGCAATTATTCCAGATGGTAATAATAGGTGGGCTAAGAAGAATGGAGTTTCTCCTATTGACGCGTATTCATATGGAACAGAAATTATTGAAAAGATTGTTATTCGTGCAAATGAATTAAATATCCAATATGTAACGGCATATTTAATGTCTTTAGAGAATTTTGAAAGAAGAAGTAATCAATGGAAAAAAGCTTTTTTTGCGTTTATAGAAAAGACCATAGCTTGTTATATTACTAATGAAAAACTAAAAAATGTAAAAATTAAAACAATTGGTAATTTAGATGTACTTCCAGAAAATTTAAAAAATCAAATAAATGAAATGGAAGTGATTACTTCTAAGAATAAAAATATTATATTAAATATTGCTATTGCATATTCTGGGCAGGATGAGATTGTAAGAGCAGTAAATAAATTTTTTATTGATGATAATGATAGTAAGGGCCATACGCAAATTACTGCAAAAATTTTAGAAAAATATTTAGATACTGCAGGAATTCCTTCTCCAGATTTATTAATTAGAACAAGTGGCGAAATGAGGCTTAGTGGATTTTTGTTATGGCAAAATGCCTACACTGAATTTTTCTTTGTTAATGAACTTTGGCCAGATTTTTCATTAGAAATTTTTGATAAAATAATTGAGGATTTTTATAAAAGAACCCGTAATTTTGGAAAAGAAAGAAAACTATAAGTAATAAACCAATGAATAAGTTAATTAACAATAATATAAAATTACGAACAATAAGCGCTTTATGTATAGTTACCATAGTTGTTTTAGCAATTATTATAGGTCTGCCATATTTTCATTATTTGATTTCTATTATTTCAGGTTTTATTTTTTTTGAATGGGTTTTGATTTCATTTCAAAAATATTCACATTTAGTAACATTTATTTTTATTGTGTTACAATATTTTTCATTTTATAGCGCTACAATAACATTTTATATCTTGATAATAGTATGTTTGGGAATTGTATTTATTTGGAGATTTTTTTCCAAAAATCCGAAAAAGGATAAAAAATTTATAGGATACTTAGGGGAAATTTACATTTTTTTTGCAATTAATTGTTTAGGAAAATTGTTTTGTGAAACAAATTTTGTTTTTATTTTGTGGCTTTTTTGCACAATTTGGTTAACTGATACAATGGCGTTTTTTTGCGGGAAAATTTTTGGACAAATAAAATTAGCTCCCAAAATAAGTCCTGGAAAAACTTTGGAAGGTTTAGTGCTTGGAACTTTTTTTTCAGTTTTGATTATATCTTTTGCATATTATTTTATTACGCAATCTGGTAAATACTATAACATCGTTGTTTTAACGGTGGTTGTTTCTATAAGTGCTCATATTGGTGATTTAATAGAATCTGCGGTCAAAAGATATTTTAATGTAAAAGATTCTGGGAGTTTGATTCCTGGACATGGTGGCTTTGCAGACAGATTTGATAGTTTGCTGTTTGTAAGTATTGTTATGATGATAATTGTAAGAACTTGTCTTTAAAGATATGGATTAGTAAAAAGCTCGCCCAACAGCGTGCTGCCCAAAATTCATTAGACTTCCTTCGAAACCAATTTTTTAGCATTTAAAGTTCTCCAACGTAAATCCCTAAAGATCTTGCAATATGTACCATTTCTCCCTGAGGATCTACGGCTTGTATTCTGCTTGTAGCATCGGCAATAGAAATATCTCCTGATCTTCCATTCAAAACGCATAAAACGCGGCAAAATTGATTTTTAGCAATTAAATCAACAGCATGTACTCCGAACCTAGCTGCTAACAGGCGATCTTTTATATGAGGAGTTCCCCCCCTTTGAATGTGTCCTAAAGAAACAGAACGAATTTCAGCAGAAACTTTTTCTTTTAATATAAGTGCTAGTTCTGCGCCGATTCCGTTATATCTTTCCTGTTCTTTAGCGCCAATAGTTTTTTTCATAGCTTTCCCTTCTGGAGTTCTTATAGATTCTGAAACAACAACAATTGCATACTGTTTTTCTTTTCGAAAAATTTTATTAATATGCTCCGCTAATTTATTAATATCATATGGAATCTCTGGGATTAAAATTGCATCTGCACTGGCAGCAATTCCTCCTTTTAGTGCAATATGCCCAACATCCTTTCCCATAACCTCTACAACAATAACGCGATCATGGCTTTCCGCTGTTGATTGTAAATTATCGATAGCGTTAATAACTACATCAAGTGCAGTTTCATGCCCTATAGCTAAATCAGTGTAGGCAACATCATTATCAATGGTTTTAGGGATAGCAAGAAAATTAAGAGGAGAATCTGGAGATTTTTGCTTTTGATAATTGTGGATTTCTGCTAATTTACGCAAACTACCGTCTCCGCCAATTACAATAATTGCATCCAATCCAAGGGCTTTATATCCTTGACAAAAGGCATCATTTAAATCTGGAAAAGTTTTTCCAAAGTCTGCAAATTTTGGAGGGCCAATGTTTTTATTACTGCCAAGAAAAATTCCTCCTGAGGTTACCCAGCGGTAATCACATTTTTCGATTGTTAAATCCACAGTTTGCATTGGGCGCGTCCAAATTCCCCAATACCCTTTTTGAATTCCTATTACGCGCCAATTATATGTTTTTATGGCGTGACGAACGATTGAGCGAACTGTTAAATTCAGGCCAGAACAATCTCCTCCACTTACTAAAACGCCTATAGTTTTGTTATTTATACTTTTATGAGTATTATTTTTCATCATTTTTGTCTTTAAAATAAGAAGCTATCTTCATTTATATATTTTGTACATTGTATGCACAGATCCTTTATTAATCAAGGCTTTTCAAACAACAAAAATTGGTTGATTTAAATCTAAACGTATGGTGTTTGCAATTAATAAAAGGCGAGTTTGAGAAATAGGTTGTCTATTAAAAAAGTATTGTTTAACAAAACAGTCTTTTCCTACAGGAATCTGTTTTTCGCTAACGCTATAGCCGGCTTTTTGTAAAAATTTTGTAACATCGTTAAATAAGACAACAACTGGCTGTTCTTTTTTTTCATTAATTGTTTTTAAATTAATATCCATCACTTTTTCATATCTTCTTTTATACATTTCTCTTATACCAAAACGAGATGCAGCTTTATTTAGTGAAGTAGATGATCTTCCCAAAATTTTAGCCATTTTTTTATATGGAATTTTGTATTTAACTCCTTGCTTTAGAATTTCAACATCATTTTTTGACCATGCAGTGTGCCGTATCATTTAATTCACCACCTCAAAAAGATAACTAAATTAATTGTCAGAAATTTTGTTTAACAAAGTCAAATATTTTTTTAATTTTTATTCTATCTTTTAAATTATATATAATGCCTCTCTCCTTCTTCCTCGTTAAAAAATATTTTTCAAAAGTCAAGAAAAAAGATAGTAGTTTGCTAGTATTTATCTAAAATTTTATATATTATGAAAAATTCAAAAACATTTTGCTCTTCTGAAAGCCCTAATTTTGCTGCATTTAAATATTGTATTTTATTTAATTTTTAATAAAATCTTGTATAACTTTTTTTTATTTCATATGGGCTATTTTAATAATTGAAGATATGTAAAAAATGGATGTAATATTTATTTAGCACGGGAAAGACCGGTTTCAACCAAACCAGCAAAGGGGGACTTTACCGTGTTAGGGTTTTAGTTTTTTATTTTTTATAAGGGGGAAAAATGTTTAACATATTAGAAAAATCAGATACTTTGGCTATTAATTTGAAAAAAGTTAAAAATTATCTGCGTATTGATCATAATGAAGATGACGATAATTTGAAACATCTCATTAAAGCTGCAACTTCATCGATAGAGAAAAATTTAGAAAGAAGTTTTTTGTTAAAAACTTTTGAAAAAATAGTTTTCACTCGCGCTGGCAAAGATGGCATTACGCGTATCAAGCTTTCTTTTCCGCCGCTTTTAAGAATTTTATCTGTTGAAAAAAAGACAGGAAACGGCGAATTTAAAGAGATTTACAATTATTTAATTTCTACTGAAAGCGCAATACCACATATTTTATTACGAGAAGCAAATTGCACTATTCGCGTAAGATACATAGCTGGATACGGGGATTTGCCTTCTCATATTCCGCATGACATACGCCAAGCGATTTTACTGCTTGTTTCAGAAATGTATGAAAATCAAAGCGGAGAAAAAATTATTCGAGATGATTCAATTTTAAATGCTCTTTTATCGCCGTATCGTATAGTTTCATTAATTTAAAATAATTTTTAGGGGATTAAAAAAAATAGGGGGAATTATGAATAAAAAAGTTTTTAAAAATCCTTTTCTAAAGGATCGTATTTCATTGATTTACAAAGAAAGCACAGCAACTTCTACTGGTACTGAAACAGTTACAAAGTTTTCCCATCAAGTTTGGGGGACTGTTTTGCCTTTACGAAAAATAAACGTTCGTTACATATCATTTATTCAAGGGCTAGGGAAAAATATAGCTGATCAATTGTACAAAGTGATTATTAGAACTCAAAGTTGTTTAGAGAAAAAGCCTAATGAAGTTCAAGAATTTTTCAAAATAAACGCTGTAAAATGGAAGGAAAAGGAATTTGATTTAATGTTTCCATTTTCAATAATTGATGACGGTGGAATTTTTTCAGAATCTTTATGTATAGAAAAGGTGAAAAAATGCTAGTTGATTTCGGTATTTTATCCGCTATTAGGCAGGTTATTTGCGATAATGGTATAGGTTTAGAACGAGGCCTAAAAAAAAGTAATATTTATATTATGATTCCTGAAATTCTTCCACAACCATGGCCGGCTGTTTTTTTGGAATTAGAAGAAACTTGGTGCCCAAGCCGCAAAATAAAAAAAGCTCCTCAAGCAAGAGTTGCTTTCAAAATTTCTGTTCTTTGTAATAACAATGATGGCTCTGCAGCAATAGAGATTTCAAATCAAATTTGTTCAGCTCTTGATGGTTTATCTTTGCTTTTAGATGAAGGAAACATAGGAATGCTAAAATTTAAATCAAGTATAGTTGATTTTAAAAAAGTTTTACAAATACCAAGAAAAGTTGAGCAATTTTATGATTCTATTATTAGAACGGCTGAAGGCATTGTTAATAGAGATCGTAATTAAAGGAGGGAATTATGCAAACAGATTTAACATTAAGTATTGGCGGCTTACCGCCTATGTCAGCACGTGGTTGTGTTCAAGAGCTAAAACCTATTGCGCAGGGCGTTTTCAAGCGAACAATTAATGGGGAACTTATTTTTGTGGGAAATGCAGATCACAAATATACATCAACCATAAAATGTAGCGATGCTATTCCTTTGGCAACAGAGGGTTTACAAATTGGAACTCAAATTTGCGTTGGATGTATACAACTTCTTTGCCAGAAAATAGAAAGCGGAACTAAAACTGTAGTTTTAGAAAGAGACGTTGTTCCAGGATCGGTGCAAGTTTTTGATGAAAATAATCAAAATATTGATGATTTTTCTGTTGAAAACAGAACGATCTTTTTGAATAATCAGCAACAAAAAGAAAGATTTGTTTCTTACAATCCGTTGCTAAACATGCGGGTAGTTTCATTTTCACTCTTAACTGATGAGTGGAATATGAAATCTTGGTGGACTTTAGAATTAGAGGAGGTGTAAAGCTAGCAGCCAATTGATTTTTCTTTCCGTTTTTCTATGATAGTTATTGAAGCTGAACACAAAATTAGGATTATGCATCCAATAATGGTGTGAATAAATGGAATTTGTCCAAAAAATAAATATCCAGCTAGGCAGGAAAACACTGCTTCAGTATACCTAAGTGGCATTAAAGGAGAAGCTTCGGACATAGAAAAAGCTTTAAACATAAAGACTTGTACGATGTTTTCATTAATTCCAAGAAAAGTAAAAAGGCAAATTTGCTGAAAAGTTAAAGGTTTCCAAACCAAAATTGCTGGAATAAGGGTAAATAGTGTTGACATTAAACCAAAGTAGAAAAGCAAGGTGTAAATATGATCTTCAAAAGTCATTTTTTTAGCAATCATAGTTGTAACTGCAAAGAAAAAAGCGCTTAAAAGGGGGATGAAAAACCACATATTAAGGTTAAGGATTTCTTTATTTAAAATAATGATAATTCCTAAAAGACCGATTATTACGCTAATCCACCTTCCAGCGTCTATTTTTTCTTTAAGAAAAATTGCAGCCAAGGGAAGAAATAATATAGGTTCTGCAAACATTATGCTTGTATTGCAAAAAAGCTGGAATTTTAGAACAGATATTGTACAAAGAAAAATTGCTAAACAACCGTAAAAAGCTCGCCAAAAATGGAGCTTTGGTGAATGCATTTTAAAGTAAAAAATTCCTTTTGGAAGCATAAATGGCAAAACAGATAGCATACTTATAAAGAATCTCATGAAAGCGATTTGTATAGGATTTATATTATTTTCTCCTATATAACGCATAACAACATCTTCGGAAACGCTAATAATATTAATTAATATTATAAAAATAGCGGCAAGTAGGTAATTTTTTTTAAAGGGGGAATTATGAACATCCATTTTTTATCTGATTTAAGTTTTAGTAAATTAAATAGTTACTACACTTTAATCATAGCAACATTAAAAGAAAAAAGGGAAGAGGGGAAAAATAAACTATTAATAGATTGTTTTTTACCTGAAAATAAGGAAATTTTTTGCGAATCAGAGTTTTCTTTAGAATACTATTTTAATGAAGAAGAAAAAATTCAAATGTTTTCTGGAATTCTTTGCTCAGAACCGATTGTATTGGATAATGGCTTAACACGGCTTTGTTTTCAAAGTTTGGCAGAAATCAAAGAGTACAATGATGTTCTAGATATAACAGAATACATTTGGGCTGAAACTTACAAACAAACGGAATGCGAAGCACCTACCAATTTAAATATTTGTTTAAGTGCAGAGTGGCTTCAAAAAAATGAAGGAATTTCTGATTTAGGGCCATGCATTGCGGCTCAGTTTTCCAATGGTTTAATTAATTCTTTAGAGAAGAATTTTACTGTTTCTAAAAGTATTAGGAAAACAGGTTACAACCTTTTGGCTGCAAATTTTGAATCAATTCAAGGACCAGTAAATTCTTCATATAATAGACTTCCTTCGAAACCAATTTCTTCTAGCAAAGTTGAAGGAGCATACGAAGCGCAGAACCGGAGTGTATTAGATATACATGAGGGGCATTGGGGGGAATCACAGATTTTCCCCAAACCCCATGAGGATTCGAGCATCGAAGCGACGAACAAATTTGCAGAAGAAATTGAGTTACCAAGGAAGGCTAATTGGTTTCAATGTGAATTTAAGATTGCTTGGAACTATGAACAAAAACGTGTTGAGCAGATTTTTTTTCAGTTACCTTTTTTTGGGAATTGCGATGAAAAGGAAGAAAATATAATAGAAAAATTTGATTTTTCATTAGAAATTACGGATATTGAATGTCTTCTTGGTTTTAGCTTTCAGCAGGCAACATTCTTTGATACAGAAATTGGGAAGAGGGCAGTTTTGAAAGCACTTGAAGAAATTCGCCAAAAGGTAGTGAAAAAGTACAAAATAACGGCATCTTTTGATATGGCCTTTGAACAAGGTGCAAAACTAGCTGTTGGTCAAAAAGTTAAAATTTCTTCTGAAAAACTAAATGTTTGTGGACGCATTTTAAAGATAGTATTAGTTGCAGATGGAGTTTACCGCTATGCTAATGTTTCAATAGAAATTACGCCAGATTGGCTTAATGCTTGGGAGCAAAGGGCCTTTGCTTTTAAAATATTGAATGCTCCAAAAATTGAGGGGTTTAATGAGCAATTAGTAACTTACAACGATATGATTGATGATATTGTTGTGGAAAACTCTGCGGATGTTCAAATTGCTAAAATTACAGCACAAGAAGATGAAGTAAATGCTTCGCAAATTCTTGCTGAAAACCCAACAAAAATTACAGTGCGTCTTAAAGATTTGACTACAAAAAAGGTTTTAATTCGCAAAATTCATGCATTTTTTTCTTAAAAGGAGGGAAAGACTATGGAAAATTTCCGTTTTTTGGATTTTAAAAATCCTAATCATTTTTTTGATATTTCTGTTAATTCTGTGAAAACTACAGAAGGAATCAATACGCAAATTGCAACGTTTACGATTACTGGAACAGGGAATAAAATTGCGCATACACAGCAATCTCTTTGGGTATTAGCAACTATTATGCCTCAGGATTCGGCGACTAAGGATGTTTTTTTACAATACAATAATGGCGAACAATCTTTTGCTCCAATCCCTGTTTTCCCAATAATTCCTAGGCCTGTAAGTAATTTAAGCATCATTTTTAAAGATTTCCTTAGCACGCAAAATATTGGCGAAGTTTCTGAGAAAATTTTGTTTGAAAAAGACTTTTCGCAAATTGAAGATAGCGCTTTTTTGAGCATTGTTTCCGAAGATATAAAACATCCAGTTTACATTGAGCCAATAAGCGGCAAAGCAATGCCACTTTGGTGTGTTGGCGGATATTACCAAGATTGCTGTGATCTAGAGGAAATTGAATCTTTATTTATTTTTCCTGTTCAAAAGAAAAATGCTCAAGAAATTATAATAAATACTTATTCTTTTTCGGAAATTGTTAAAAAAGATCCACAATTTGCCTATGGAAATACTGAGCGGTTTGCAATGGTTCAGCGTGATTCCCCTTGGAATTTGGTTTCGGAAATAGAAAAAGGAAAGGCAATTTTAAGGGTTGAAGAAAAAATCTTTAAGTCAGCTATGATAGAAAAAACCTCTCAAATTTCAGGGGAAGTTTTAATTAAGTTTGTGAAAATATAGAAAAAGGGGGAATTATGAATTCAGATATCGATATTTTAGCGCGTACAATATATGGTGAGGCGCGTGGTGAGTTTGCAAAAAGCGGGTTAGCCGCCTTAATTGCCGTGGGAAATGTAGTTATGAATCGTGTTGAAAAGCAGATATGGTTTGGGCACACTGTTCCTGAAGTTTGCCAAAAGCCGCAACAATTTTCTTGTTGGAATCAGGAAGATCCTAATTATGGGGCAGTTCAGAAAGCATCCTTTAATGACCCGCTTTTTTCACTTTGTTGCGAAGTAGCGCCGCGCATTATTGCAAGAACTTGGCCGGATTTAACGAAAGGTGCAGATCATTACTACGCTCAAACACTAGCAAAAGCGCCATATTGGGCAGAAGGCCACAAGCCAACTGTAATAATTGGGCAACATTTATTTTTTAAATTGGAGGTGTAAAATGGCTATTCCACTTATTACAGCAGCAATTGGTTTAGCGGAATTTGCGCCAATTATTGCGCGATGGCTTTCTGGGCATAAAGCCGAAAGTGTAGCTACACAGGTTGTTGAAATTGCAAAAAGAGTTACAAAAATGGAAAACCCCATGGATGCAATTAAGGCTTTAGGGGGAAATGGTTTATTGGTTTCGGATTTCCAAAAGGAAATTTTAAGGATGGAGGCAGATATAGAGATTTCCCTTATTGAAGATCGGCAAAGTGCGCGCGAACGGGATATTGAAATTCTGCGCGCTGGGCATGCCAATCGCAGGGCAGACTTAATGGTTTTTGCAGCTGCGTTTGGGCTTGTTATGTGTTTGTTTTCTCTGGCCTTTTATTCTGATGTGCTTCCTGGGGAAGCTGTTGGTATTATTTCTACAATTGCTGGGATTTTTGGGAGTTGCTTAAAGGACGCCTATTCCTTTGAGTTCGGATCATCGCGCGGGAGTAAAATGAAGGATACAACCGTGGCTTCGGTTTTAGAACGCTTACGAAGAGAGGAGTGAAAAGGGGGAAAAATGGCAAAAAAAACAGAAAAAAGTGGAATTTTTTTTGAAAACATTTTTCTACGTTTTTTAAACGTTGCTGCAATAACTGTGTTCACATTTAACTTTTCGGCCTTTGAAGGCTCTGCAGCGCAGAGGCCCAAAATTGTAAAAATCAATTAATGAACAGGGTTAATGTCTTAATTTTGTGCTTTTTTCTCTTTTTGGCTGGAAGAAATTGGTTTTAAAGAAAGTTTAATAAACTCTTCATGTATTCCTTCAGCTTGTTTGTACCAACTAGATTTTGGATGATTTAGCTTTAAAATGGAAAATATTGATAAAAATTCTTCTTTAATGTTAAGAGCGGCATAGCACTCCATAAGACGAAGCAAAGCTTCGGGGGTTTGTTCAGTTGTTTGATACGTGGTAACAACATTTTTAAAGCGATTAATTGCAGCTAAATAGGACTTTTCTTTTTGATAAAACCTTCCAACTTGCATTTCTTTTGCAGCTAAATGATTTTTAATAAAATCGATTTTAAATTTTGCGTCCTTAGCGTAATTACTTGCAGGAAACCTCTCTATAACAGTTTGGAACGCTTCTATTGCCTTTGCAGAATCTTCTTGATCACGCTCAACAATAGAAATCCTTTCATAGTGAGCTAAACCTATCATGTAATATGCGTATGGAGTGTCTTTATGGAAAGGGTGAAGTTTGGCAAAAATTGTGAATTCATCAATGGCATCTTCGTAGAGATGGGCTTGATACTTGCAATACGCCCCCATAAGCCTAGCTTGCATTGCCCATTTTGAATAAGGAAAATTTTCACAAACTTTTTCAAATCCTCTAGCAGCTTTTTTGAAACTTTTGGAATACATATTTTTTGCGGCTGTTTCATAAAGCTTCTCAACTTTAACCTTTTCATTAGCACTATCATTTTCTGGGTCTGCTATGCGCTTAGAACACGCAGATAGCAGCAGACAACACAAAATAACAAAGAATTTATTGGTACTATGAAACATAAGGAATTAATGGAAAATTTTAAACTTTCATATGCAATTTAACAAAAGTTCTACTTTTTTGTTACATAATTTTTTGGGAATGAAGCCTAGGATTTTATTTGATTATGGCGATGAGTGGCTTTTTCTTGTGGAATGCTTGAAAAGTATTGCTTAAGAAAAAGACCATACTTAATTGTAGTGAAACTTAGGTTTGAGATTTCAGCGAACCTGCCGACGCTGAACATGAGGGAATCCAATGTTTTAATACGAATAGATATATAAGTATCTATTTAGTAGGCAATCCTTACTTTGCCTATTATTCGCGCAAATTACCTTGAGTCACGCAGTGTGCAACTTCAAGAAAGTATAGAATCAAATTGAATATTTCCAGTTAAGAAAAATGAAACAGTATGTGAGCAAAGTTTTCGTCGCACTTTAGATAGTAAATGCCAAATATCTT
>JAITOG010000044.1 GCA_031290075.1 Holosporales bacterium
CTGCTGCTGTAGATGCTGGTGTTCCTGTTCCAAACGCTGCTCCTGGTGGTGTTCCTGAAGCTCATGTAGCTGGTGCTCATCCTCCTGCTAAAAGAGATGTAGTTACTGCTGCTGTAGATGCTGGTGTTCCTGTTCCAAACGCTGCTCCTGGTGGTGTTCCTGAAGCTCATGTAGCTGGTGCTCATCCTCCTGCTAAAAGAGATGTAGTTACTGCTCCTGTAGCTGGTGTTCCTCCAGCTATTCAACCTGGAGGAAGAAAGGCTGGTCTTAGGGCTCGTGGTCTTTATGTTTCTTCTTCTTCTGATGATGAAAACGAGCCTGCACCTCCTTCTGGCGCTGTTCCTTCTGATGATGAAGACCAGCCTCCTGCAAGAATCGCTAGAGGTAATTATTATTATTATTATTCTGATGATGATGAGGTTCCTGAGCCTCCTGAATTCACATAGCTAAATCTAATGTTCTAATGTATAGAGATGATAATGGAAGAATACCCTTCATTATGCTGCTGCAAATGGCATACTAGTATTGTTCTATTACTAATTAGCTGGAGAAGAAAAGAGGCTAGAGATATTGAAGGATGGCCTCCCTTTCATTATGTTGCTGATAGAATAATACTAAAGCTGCTGATTTACTGTGCCTAGAGTTGCTTATTGGAAAAAATATTAAATTTTTTCTTTAGGAGTCCGAGAGCCAAAGCGGAGTGTACTGAACGTGTATGAAGAATATTGGGGGGGAGGAATCAATTTCGCTAGAAGAAATTGATTTCGAAAGAAGCTCAATATATAAAATTGATCTATTTCCAAACCCCAAAAATTGCAGATCCAAGTTACCTTAATTCCCAGGAGATTGGGGCGAACAAAAAATCGCATTTTTTGGGGTTGGGAAATAGATCAAAACTATGTATACCTAATCGCAGTGAAACTCAGGTTAAAAATTTCAACGAATCTGCCAATACTGAACATGGAAAAATCCAATGTTCTAATACGAATAGGTGTATATAATGCTCACGTACGTTGCTCTTATGCGCTCCGTTTTTCCTTAAAAATCCTCACTTAAAAATCCTTGAAAACAGTTCTAAATTCCAGCCGCTCTACTTACCGTTTCATCAAATGTTAGATTACTTCTTATACCTGATCTGCGTTCTTTCCATTCGAAATTCCCATTTTTCACACTTTCTGCACCAATTATAATTTGATGGGGAATTCCAATTAAATCCATATCTGAGAACTTGACTCCTGCGCGCTCTGAACGGTTATCGAAAAGAACATCAACATTTGCACTAAGCAATTTTTGATATAGCCTTTCAGCCAACGTATCAGCTTGTTCATTATTATTTTGTGTTGTAATAATAACTACTTTAAACGGGGCAACAGCGTCTGGCCAGATAATCCCATATTCATCATGGTTTGCCTCTATAACTGCGGCTACTAGCCGGGAAACGCCAATTCCATATGAGCCCATTTCTGGAAAAAATGGATGACCATCTTTTCCGGCAACTACAAGATTCATAGATTCTGAATATTTTCTGCCAAAATAAAAAATATGACCAACTTCAATTCCTCTAGAGCTTTTAAGGCGCGTTGGAGGAACTTTGCATGTTGTTGAATTGTGTTTTTCATCTGCAGCTGTGTAAATTTTCTCAATTTCCTCAAATGCTACATTTTCAATACCTTTTTGAGCATCGATTTCATCATAGGTATAATCATAAAAAATCTCGCTTTCTCCAGTTTTTGCTTCAATATGGAATTCATGACTAAGATTTCCACCAATAGCTCCAGAAGCCGCGCAAATAGGAATAGGTTTCAGCCCTATTCTCTTAAAAGTTTTTAAATACGAAAAAAATATTTTTTTGTATGAGTTTATAGCGCTCTTTTGGTCTATATCAAACGAATAGCCATCTTTCATTAAAAATTCCCGCCCTCTCATTACGCCAAATCTTGGACGAATTTCGTCTCTGAATTTCCAGCTAATTTGGTAAAAAATTGTTGGTAATTGGCGGTAGCTTTTAATAAAACGTCGCGCTAAATCAGTTACAACTTCTTCGTGCGTTGGCCCGTAAAGTAGGTCTTTATCGTGACGATCCTTAATACGCAGCATTTCCTTGCCATAATCATTATACCGGCCGCTTTCTATCCAAAAGTTGGCAGGCTGAATTGTAGGCATTAAAATTCTATTGCAACCTATTTTATTTTGCTCATAGGCAATAATAGCTTCAATTTTAGATAAAACCTTTAGCCCTAAAGGCATCCATGTATAAATACCATTGCAGGTTTGATAAATCAGGCCAGAGCGCAGCATCAAACGATGAGAAATAACTTGAGCTTCTGCTGGGGCTTCGCGAAATGTTTGAATAAAAAAATCTGATATTTTCATAAAAAACGTTACCTAAAAATAATTTTTAAGAAGACATTAATGGATTCTTAAAATAGAGGCCCCCTTACTATGAATAAAATGTAACTTTTGAGAAACAGAAAGACAAGAAAATTTTTACTTTCCTGTTAAGCTAGGGGGCTTTTTTTGAGAGGCCGGGCGGCTAAAAATTCTTTTCTTTCTTCTCAATGTATCTTTCTTGTATTTTACTTCTTTTAGTTAATCCGTCAACTTTCGGCTCAATTTTTGCAAAAATACGTATAGCTTCTTCTTCTTCTATTTTCTTCATCAAAATCTCCAAAGCAGTTTTTCCTTCCTTATTTTTCTTTAGTAAGATATTGTCATTGAATTTTTTTCTTTTCCCAGAAATTAGAGCCTCAAGCCATTTTTCAGGGTTTTCATGAGCAGCAGCAAGATGAAATACCGTATTTCCATTGGCATCTGTAGCATTAGCATCTACTTTTTCATTATCAATAAAATAAGCTAATATTCTAAATACTGTTTCTTTAGGATAACGACAAATATGAACAGAAGAATATTCAACTTTTTTATCCTTAATACATTTAGGTACTTTGTATATAAAACTACTAGCCCAATTACAAATTTTTGAGAAAAAACAATGAATAGGCATATTCCCATTCCCATCCCTAATATTTGGGTTAAGCTTTCCATCTCCTAGCAGAGTACGAATATTTCTAGGATAAAAATAAAGAATAGATGCATGCAATGCTGTACGTTTTGGAGCTCTTCCCAAATCAGTATATGAAAGTGTTTGTGCATTAATGTTAAGAGATTTTTCATTTAGTAAAATTTCCAGGGTTTTGTTGTATGGTGATATTGCAGCTATATATATGAGCGGTGTTCCATTACTCTGAAATTGATTTTTCCCTCTTTCCTTAAAGCCACGAATATTAGGATCTCCTCCATCTCTTAAGTATTTTTCTACAAGATTAGTAGCTCCATTTTCACATGCATCAAAAACATCATTACAATTTTCAATAAAAAATTCTTTATTTTTGCCTTTTTCTTCTTCTTCTTTTTCTTTGGTTTCTGGCATTACTAACTTCTCAATTCCTTTTATTTCTTTATCATCTTTTGTTAAAGCTCTATCAGAAATTTTTAGTTCTTTTATTGGAAATAATTGTTTACCAAAGCTGTCTACTAATTCTATAAAAGGAGCTAATTTATTACATTTCTCAGAACTAATCACTTCAGCTCCTATCATATGATTTACCTGTTTTTCCAACTCACTTTCCTGTGTTTTCTCTATACTTTCATTACCTAATCCAGCAAGATCACTAGAGGATTCAGACTGTGTTTCACTGCCATTGGGTGCTTCTACCATTTCCTGTATTCCACACACACTTCCACTACCTAATCCAGCAGAATCACTAGAGAGTTCAGGCTGCGTTTCACTGCTATTGGGTGCTTCTTCCTGTGTTCCACACACACTTTCACTACCTAATTCAGCAGGATCACTAGAGGATTTAGGCTGCGTTTCACTGCTATTGGGTGCTTCTTCCTGTGCTCCCCACACACTTCCACTACCTAATCCAGCAATAGCTACACATCCAAGTATTAACCTTTTATTTAAAAATTTCATTTCATCCTCTTTAATATAAAAAAACTTCTCTATACTATATATTAATAGAATAATTATTGATTTTTAGTTAAATTTTGAAAAAAAATATTTTATTTATTCAATTATTTTAAATTACACAGTTTAGCTTTTATACCCTTACATCCCTACAAAATAAATCTCAAACATTTTCTTTTTTATTTTGAAGTAAGCCATTTTTCAAATTTTTGAAAAATTCGATTTGTATATCTCTTTATAATTTCCTTTCTAATCGAAAATAATCCATGAAGATAGCTTCTAATACACTCCGGTTCTGCGCTGCTCCTTCACTTTGCTAGAAGAAATTGGTTTCGAAGGAAGTCTAATATTTTTAACGTTGTTAACGTTTTTTTAACCATTTCTTTACACAATTATAATTGTTGGTAAGGGGAATAGGGAAATTAGCATGAAAAATAGGGGGAAGTTTCTTCGCGTAGGCGCAATAATTTGGTCTTTCTGTTTTTTTTCTTATTTAGAAGCATCATCAGTACATGATGTTCTATGTCAAAGGCTTAAATGCGCAAATGGGAAGCAGCCCAGCTATGAAACCGTAATGCAAGAATCAATGGCCTTAGCTGAGAACCCTGAAGTTACAGATTGGTATGTTAAAATGTTTGGAGGGAATTTACATCCGGAAAAAGGACAAAATCCAACTGAGTTGATTAAACCCCCAGCAATTTACACAGAAAAAATAGAAAATGAAGAAAATAGAAACTTTTTTTGGAATGCCTTCAGAAGTATTGCAGGAAACCCAATAGGAAGAAATTTGCTTTACAGAATATTAATTGAAATAGGTCGAGCAAACGGCGTAGAAGATGTAATTGCTAATTTATATTCTAAAGATAGTTTTAATAACAAAGTATTAAAATTAAGAAAAAATTCTTTAGTATTAAATGTAAAATGGAAACAAAATGAATTTTCTATAAATCCTTTTAAAAGCAAACTTTCATTTAATAATAATATATATAGAATACAATATTGCAAATCTTGCAAAGGTGATTGTTATAATATAGGAGTAATGCAATCAAATATTAATGTAGATTTATTTCATGAATTTTTGCATTGGTATCATGCTTTAAGAAACCCTATTCGCTATTACGGTGAAAAAAGTGGATTTGAAATGCCTATGGAAAATTTAATTCGTACTCACCCTTTTTGCCGCTCTTTTTGGGGAATTAATGAAGAAACTAGCCGTTCAACTTTATTGAAAGCTATACAAATATGGAATGAACACCAAGAAGAAAATTTCATGGATTTAGAAGAAATTAGGACTATTATTGGATTTGATAAACAAAACAATTATTTTGAAGATTCTTTTGGTAATTATATTCCTATTTTTGATAAAGGAGATGAATTAAGCGAAAACTTTTACAGAAAGGTTGCTAATCTTCCTTTTAGATTTGGGCATAATAGTTTTAATTTTTCAGAAAATAGAAGCGTTGTTGAGCGCTGCTTATCTTGGGTAAACCATTTCCATTCTTTAGAAAGTAATTTAAAATTATTCAAAAATCCCGAAAACAAATCAAACTTTTTACAAAAAATAACAAATTCATTAAAATATTGTTCAAATAAGATTTTTTCTCCGTTTAAAATCTTAAAAGAATACTTTTTAAATTTCATAATGCCGCATTTTTCCGCGCTATATTACACAAACGTACACTTATGAATATTGAAAATATATAAAAAATTCCAACAATAACAGCAGTAAACCAAGGATAGCTATAAGCCATTCCAAGTATTGCAACAATTGCTAATAATAAAATTGGTAAACTTTGCGGTGAACTTTGTGGTTTTCTTGATTTAAGTAAGAATGTTGGAATACGGCTTATAGTAAAACCAGCAACGATTACGGCCCAAACAGCATAAAGGATTACATTCATTTCCATATTTAACCATTGCCCAATCATAAGAGGCCATAACAGCATATAAGCTCCAGCTGGAGCAGGAACTCCTGTTGCGAATCCGAACATTTGATGATTGCTTCCATCAATACTTGCTACGTTAAAGCGTGCAAGCCGCAATGCCATACTCATGGCAAATAACAGAGCTATCGTCCATCCTATATTTCCTATTTTGTGAAGAGCAAAAACGTACACACAAATAGCTGGAGTTATACCAAATGTAGCAAAATCAGATAATGAATCGAGTTCTGCGCCAAATCGACTTGTCGCTTCTAATTTTCTAGCTACTCGACCATCAATTCCATCAAAAAAAATAGCGAATAAAACGGTTATGATTGCGAAAATACAGTGTTCATTAATTGCCATATGAATCCCCGTAATTCCGCAACACATTCCGCATAAAGTTAAGATATTGGGAATAAATGCTGTAACAGGTTTTGGTTCTTTATTTTCATTTTCTATATTATACTTTTTTCGAAAATGACGCTTTTTTCCTAAAAAAAGTGAATTTTTCCTGTCATTTGGTTCCATTTTTGATCAAAAATTCAAAAATAACCTAGTAGAATATATCCTAATTGTTTGCTTGTATGCAAAAGAAAAATTTATTGTACTAACCAGCCGACTCTTTTAAAATACTGCAATGATCCGAGACCTTAACACCCCTTACATCCCTACAAAATAAAAAAATATTAATAAAAGTAAAAATGGGATATAATTTTTTAGTTATTCCAAAGAAAGGTTGTATTAAATGGAACTTATTTTTAAACATTTTGCGAA
>JAITOG010000019.1 GCA_031290075.1 Holosporales bacterium
TATGAATAATTTTTCTGGAGCTATTCAATCTCTACAAGATGGGCTTAATCAAACAGAAGCGCCTTCTGGACCTCATGGGAAACATAGCACTCCTGCTTCTAGCGAAGAATCTTCTCTAGCAGGATTACTGCAAGGGGTTAATAGCTCTATATCAAATATAACTTCTGAAATCCCAGTTCCACAAAATATACTTAACAATATTACAGGTAGTCTTGCTGAATCTATGAATAATTTTTCTGGAGCTATTCAATCTCTACAAGATGGGCTTAATCAAACAGAAGCGCCTTCTGGACCTCATGGGAAACATAGCACTTCTGCTTCTAGCGAAGAGTCTTCTCTTCTAGCAGGATTACTGCAAGGAGTTAATAGCTCTATATCAAATATAACTTCTGAAATTCCAGTTTCACAAAATGTACTTAGCAATATTACGGGGAGTCTTGCTGAATCTATGAATAATTTTTCTGGAGTTATTCCATTTCTACAAGATGGACTTAGTCAAATAGAAGCGCTTTCTGGATCTAATGGGAAACATAGCACGTCTATTGTACCAGCAAATTTGCAAGCATCTTTTAACTTAATTTCCGACTTAACAAATACAGCAGCTGGGTTATCAGATCAACTTACCAAATTAAAAAGCGCAGTTAGTGAATCTGCAAATGGCACTAGTTACCTTGACGGGTTAGTAAATAATGCCCAAAATAGTATTGATAGACTTTCAGAAATAATTCCAAATAAGTCTGACAACGTGAACAGCCTTATAGACATGATTATAACAGGAGCAAAAACACTTGTAATAGCTGCAAATCAATCTTCTCAACAATCTTCTCAGTCAAAAGAAATTGAAAATCTTACAAACAGTATAAGTAGTGGAGTTGATGCACTTGCAACTATTGCAGCTTCATCGGATTCGTCAGGTCCAGCTGATCTTCTTGCTGATATTGTTAAAAAAAACATAAACAAAATAGTTTCTTCAATTCCTTTAAATGAAATTCCTGAAATTATTGATCAAGCGAAGAGCTATTATGGTGAAAGTAATGAAAATAAAGGAGTAACTAATTCTGGTGGAATTCCGGGTATCATGAAAAACGAAAATGATAGTTATCAAGATAACGAAAAATAAAAGAAGTATACCCAAACCCCAAAAAATTGCGGATTCAAACTTCTTGGGTTTCAAGGATTGGAAGCAATTAAAATCCGCATTCTTTGGGGGCCCCAGTATATACCTCTCCACTAAAAATTGAGGATTGGGGCGGGAAGGCAGATAAGGAAATAAAAACTTAATCTTTTTTAAAAATCTCAATCATTAGGTGGAAGGGTATAGATGAGAAAACTTTTTGAAGATAGCAAAAAATTGAGGTAGAAATTATGGATTTAAACAAAACTTGTTGCAGTATAAAAATTTCACCTGATGGCAAAAAGACAATTGTAACGCTTAAAGATGATGTTCTTGATGGGCCATGTAAAGTTTATAGTATAAACGGACAATTAGAAAAGGAGTACTGCTATAAAAACGGAAAAAAGCATGGTCTATATAAAATTTACGAAATTGATGGGAAAACTATTAAAAAACAAGGAAACTTTTTTGAAAATAAAAAAGTTGATAATTGGATTACATTTGATAGAAATGATCCTAAAAAATTAAAGATAACCGAACAATACTTTAAAAATGGAGAAGGGCTAACTAAGTTAGTAAAAGAGATATTTGGTAATGGAAAATTTATTGTACATGAATATGAAAATGATGATCCTGTAAGTCTTAAAAATTTTAAAGAATATATTAGTACAGTATTATTAGAAGAAATATTTTATTCAGAAGAAAAAAAACATGGGCAGTATACCAATAACAGAGATGAAAAAAATAAAATTACAGCTACATATTATAAAGGGGACCTGCATGGTGAGCGCGTAGTTCGCGATGAAAATAATAATGTAAAAGAATATTTTATGTATAATCAAGGCCAAAAACATGGAATTTGTGTAACATTTGGCCCTGGGGAAAAACAAGATTATACAACATATGATCACGATAAACCCGAAGGCCTTAGGAGACTTGTTGAGGAGGATGGAAGAGTAATAGAACAGATCAATTGGAAAAGTGGCAAAATGGATGGAAAGTGCACCACACACTCTGGATTAATAAGAACAATTGCCGATTATAAAGATGGAGAGCTTAATGGACACTTGGAAAGTTCGTATTACGATGAAGCTGAAAAAAAATATACCCCTAGATTAGAAGCTGATTATCTAAATGGAAATTTACATGGGAAGAACATAATATATAATGAGAATGGTATAAAAACTAAGGAATGTGAATTTAAAGAGGGAAAATTAGATGGTAAACAGTGTATATATGATGAAGAGGGGGTTCTAATTTCTGAAACGCTCTTTAAAGACGGGAAAAAAGAGGGACAAACAAAGCACTACTACGATAACGGTAAAATTGATACTCTTACAACTTTTCACGAAGATAAAATGGAAGGAGATTTTGAGCATCGTAAAAGAGATGGATCTTTACTAACAAAAGCCAAATATAAAAGTAATAAATATCATGGTTCTATGGAAATTTACAATGACTCTCAAGAAATTCAGATAGAAAAAAATTATAAAGATGGATTATTAGATGGAAAAGAGACAGTTTACCATTCAAGCGGAAAGGTATACTCCATTTCAGAGTATGAAGTAGGAAACTTCAAATCTAGAAAAATTGTAAACAAAAAGCCATAGCTATCCCAGGATAAGGCCAGGGCTTACGTATGAGAAATTTCTTGACAGCTTAAATTAATGACTTCCTTCGAAACCAATTTTTTCTGCAAATTTGTTCGTCGCTTCGATGCTAGAATCCTTATGGGGTTTGGGGAAAATCTGTGATTTCCCCAAATGCCCCCCATGTTATATAATACACTCCGATTCTGTGCTCCGTTTTTCCTTAAAATTCCTCACTTTAAAATCCATGAAGACAGCTTCTAATTTAATTCTTCTATCTTTATATTTCTTAAATTTTCGCTTACAGTACTTAAATACACATTTATAATTTTTTTATTAGGTAATTTTTCAAATTTTTCAGGCCACTCTATAATACAAATATTTTTTTCTAAAGCTTCATCTAAGCCAAGTTCTTGGATTTCATTTGTTTTTTCTATCCTATATAAATCAAGATGCCATATATCAAACTTGCTAAATCCAGGGCATTCTTCATTCTCAGAATAAGTTTGAATAATAGTAAAAGCTGGGCTTATAACCCTTAATGTTTTGTTTTTATAATAGGATCTTATGAATGCTCTTGCAAAAACTGTTTTTCCCGTTCCAACGGCTCCCCATAACAATATACAAATTGGGGAAAAGATACGCATAGATAACAAAACAGCATTTTCCTCTAATGAATCAATAGAGCATTTTGTGAATTCCATAAAAGTAAATTGCTATTTTAAGGGATATACCTGCTACTGGACTTGAACCAGCACGATTAAAATCGACAGATTTTAAGTCTGTTGTGTCTACCTATTCCACCAAGCAGGCATGAGTCATGCATAGCAATATTAACAAAAAAACGTATGAAAAAATACCATAATAATTTTTTTTGATTGTGTTATTTTTAGGGCTTAGCCTTGGGATATTAATTCTAAGTACTTTAAAGGTTATTGCTTCATTTAGGAGCAGGGCCTACGCATGAGATTTTCGAATAGACGAAAAAATATAAAAAGGCTATAGATTTAGAAGGTTTATGCTTTTTAAAAGAGAGTGACATGGAAACGTTACAACAAATTTTTTCTA
>JAITOG010000026.1 GCA_031290075.1 Holosporales bacterium
GAAAAATAGCTGATCAATTTGCTAAAGATTCTGAATGCACTGTTGGGAAAATAAGCTGGGCAGACCAAGGATCGGTTCAACTTATTGATATTGGCGATGGTTTAACAAAAACAGCAAGAATAGTTAGCTACGTAAATTTTTTACTGAGATAGAGGAATATAAAAAAAATTGCTTGAGTTAGTAGTTCGCGTTACGCCAAGAGCTTCTTCAAATAGAATAAAAGAAGTAACCCAAGATACTGCTAATTCGGGAAAATTCTTTCTGAAAGTGTACGTAACAACAGCACCTGAGGCAGGAAAAGCTAACAAAACCGTAATCGAATTGTTAGCTAAAACATTAAAAATTCCAAAATCTGGTTTGGCGGTTATTAGCGGACAAAAATCTAGAACAAAATTTATTCGTATTTACGATATTTCTGAGGAAAAAATTTGCGAATTTATAAAAAATTCCCGTTTTTATTAAGCATTTTTATGAAATCTTCAGGATTTTTATTTTTTGAAGCACGTTTTACCATATCTTTCGTTGTTTCAAATTTTTTCAAAAATCGGTTTAACTCCATAACAGATTGGCCAGCTCCCGCAGCAATTCGCTTGCGTCTAGAACCATTTAGAATATCAGGTGTTAGCCTTTCTTTTTTTGTCATAGACTGAATAAAGGCAATTTGCCGTTTTATCACGCTCTCCTCAGGAAAACTTTGGGATTTTTTTTCCAATTCAGCCCTTATTTTTTTGGCTCCAGGAAGCATATTTAAAAAACCAGAAAATCCCCCAATTTTTACTATTTGCTCTAGCTGTTCTTTCATGTCATTCATATCAAACTTCCCCTTTTCAATGCGTTTTTGCATTTTTTCCATGGAAGTTTTTTCTGCAAGCTGAGCAGCCTTTTCTACGAGCTCAACGATATCGCCACGGTCTAAAATTTGGTCAGCAATTCTTTTAGGAGAAAAAGGAATAAGCTTATCAACATGCTCACCAACGCCAAGAAATTTTATTGGGCAGTTTGTAATGTACCGCATTGAAATTGCCGCTCCTCCACGAGCATCACCGTCAACGCGGGTTAAAATTAAGCCAGTTAAAGAAACTCGCTCTTTAAATGATTTCGCTACATTAGTAGCATCTTGCCCCATCATAGCATCAGCCACCAAAAGGATTTCTACAGGGTTGATAAGTTTCTGCAAATCATTAATCTCAGCCATCATTTCATCGTTAATGTGAGTGCGCCCTGCAGTATCAAAAATTATTATATCAGTGCTGTTTTTTTTTGCTTGCATAATAGCTCTTTCGGCGATTTTTAGGGGAAGCTCATCTTTTATTATCTCCAAACTCTCTACATTTATACTGCGCGCTAAAATACTTAATTGTTCTTGAGCTGCAGGCCTATAAACATCCAAAGAAACAAGTAATATTTTGTGTGTATTTTTTAATACATTAGCCAATTTAGCTGAAGATGTTGTTTTCCCAGATCCTTGCAATCCAACCAACATAAAAGAAAATGGAGAATTTGCTTTAAGATCAAGTGGAACAACATCTGAACCGAGAAAATCAATTAGTTCCTCATGAACAAATTTTATAATCATCTGCCCAGGAGTTACACTTTTTAGAACCTCTTTACCAAGTGCACGTTCCTTAACTTTTTCTAAAATCACTTTTGTTGCTGAAAGAGCAACATCGGCCTCTAAAATGGCAATACGAATTTCGCGAAGAGCTAAAGAAATATCTTCTTCGCTTAAAAAGCCACGCCCTCTAAGTTTATCAAAAATTGCTGAAAGCCTATTGGATAGCGTTTCAAACACTGTATTTCCCCTCTATATTAATGTTGAAGATATTGGCATTACATCTTTATCAAAAATACTATTCTAAAAACTAACATATATTTTATGTGTTTTTATCTTTTTAAATAAAAAATAACCATAAAAGCGAATAGAAAATTCTTCTTCAAAATTCATAATTAACACAGTGTGTGCAACTTTATTTGTAATGTAAAAAAGCAATTGGCATGAGCATTGTTTCCTGCTTCTATCAGATATATACTCTTACACCCCTGCATAAAAATATCTCTTATAAATCCCTGTTTACAAGGATCAATTTTTATGCAGGGGTGTAAAGTTCTGCGCTTCGTATGCTCCTTCAACTTTGCTAGAAGAAATTGTTTTCAAAGGAAGTCTAATAGAATATTGATATTTTGTTGGAAGTATTTTTTTTAGTGCATTAAAAAATGCTACTTCCATCCTGAGTATATTCAGGCTCAGGAACAGACTCTCAGACAGTCTCAAACCATATGAACTTATATAAATTCCATTTTTTACTTGAAATATATAAGGAATTAATATTATAATATATTTATATAGTGTTGTAATTATTTGCATTAATATTATAATTACTTATTTAGTTATTTAAAAAAAGGAGTATAGAAAATGAAAGGATTTTACAAAGCTATGGCGCTTGTTTCATTATTGGAGTTAGGGATAAGCAATCTTTCTTGCGGGGCAGCAGGTGGAGAATCAGCACAGCCTGCCACATTACTTAATGAGGAACTTTGTAATGCAATTGAACACAACGATTCAGAAAAAGCTAGATTATTAATTGATAAAGGAGCAGATGTTAATATTACACTTTCTGAGGGAATAACTCCACTTCAGAGGGCAATTGAATACCTTTGTCTAAAACTCGCTATATTATTAATTGAGAAAGGAGCAGATGTCAATATTCCATTTTCTAATGGAATAACTCCACTTCAGTGGGCAATTGAACACAATTATACAGACATTGCTAGATTATTAATTGAGAGAGGAGCAGATGTTAATATTAGACTTTCTAATGGAAGAACTCCATTTCAGTGGGCAATTGAACACGATAAGCTAGAACTTGTTAGATCATTAATTGAAGCTGGAGCAGATGTTAATATTAGACTTTCTAATGGAAGAACTCCACTTCAGTGGGCAATTAACAACAATAGGCTAGGACTTTTTGCATCATTAATTGAAGCTGGAGCAGATGTTAATATTGGACTTCCTAATGGAATAACTACTCTACTTCAGTGGACAATTGAACACAATAAGCTAGGACTTGCTGAATTATTAGCTAGGAGAGGAGCAGGTGTTAATATTCCATTTTCTGATGGAATAACTCCACTTCAGTGGGCAATTAAACACTATGAGCTAAACCTAGTTAGATTATTAATTGAGGGAGGAGCGGATGTTAATATTAGACTTTCTGATGGAATAACTCTACTTCAGTGGGCAATTGAACGCATTCAGTGGGCAATTGAACCCTATGAGCTAAAACTTGCTAAATTATTAGTTAGGGGAGGAGCAGATGTTAATATTCCATTTCCTAATGGAATAACTCCACTTCAGTGGGCAATTGAACACTGTAAGCTAAAACTAGTTAGATTATTAATTGAAGCTGGAGCAGATGTTAATATTAGACTTTCTAATGGAAGAACTCCACTTCATTGGGCATCTGAGGATAATTTCACAGAAATTATTGAAGCATTAATCAAGGCTAAAGCAGATCCTTATGCTATAGATAGTCAAGGAAGAATTGCTGTTTCTGCTGAACATAGTGATTTTCATAAATTAGCTGAAGAGGGAAACATAGATGCTTTTAAAGAGAGAGGAATGCTTACAAGGATTTTTGATCATCTTTTTAAAGACATAAATGGAATAACTCTACTTCATACAGCAGCTCAATATGGTCAAGAAGAATTTATAAAATTTTTAGTGCAGAATCGTTTGCATATCCCGAATTATATAAATACCGAAGATAAATTTGGCAATACTCCTCTTTTTTTAGCGATTGAAAACGACAAACCAGATGCTGCTCTTACGTTATTTAATTTAGGAGCAAGCATTGAGAGAGCTCTTCGTAATAAAAAAGAAGTTCTTCATAGAGCAATTACGAATAAGCACTCAACTGAAATGATTCGTTTTTTATCAAAAAGAGTTGATGTTAATGAAAAAGACGAATTAGGGAATACTGCGCTTCATTTGGCAGTTATTGATAATGAGGTGGAAATTGTTAGAGCACTACTTGACTTTGGGGCAGGTGTAGAAGCTCGAAATAATCAGGGAAAAACCCCACTTGATCTGGCAAATAACGATGAGATAAGGGAGTTGTTTAGGAGAATTATTGCTTAGTTTGTTATGGATCAACCTAAAGCGTTAGGTGGTTAAGCAGGCAGGGCTAAGTACAAAAACGATATTTTCGTCCATTTCTTTTGCTTTTCTGCTAAAATGTCTTTGTATAGTTTTCGACTTTCTTTTTGGAAAAATGTTGCAAAAAAATGAAAAAAAGTCATTTCAGCAGATGATTTTTGCACTTCAGCAATTTTGGGCTGATTATGGCTGTGTAATTTTACAGCCTTATGATATGGAAGTTGGAGCCGGTACTTCAAGCCCAGAAACGCTTCTGCGCGCGTTAGGGGATGGTTTCTGGAAAGCCGCATATGTTCAACCTTCGCGCCGCCCAAGCGATGGAAGATATGGCGAAAATCCAAATAGATTACAAAAATATTATCAATTTCAAGTATTTATAAAGCCTGCTCCTGAAGATTCTCAAGAATTGTATTTACAAAGCCTTGCAGCTATTGGATTAGATACTTCTGAACATGATATTCGCTTTGTGGAAGATGACTGGGAAAATCCTTCGCTTGGGGCCTCTGGAATTGGTTGGGAAGTCTGGTGTGATGGCATGGAAGTTACTCAATTTACATACTTTCAACAGGTCGGGGGAATTGATTGTAATATTGTTCCTGCAGAAATCACATATGGATTAGAACGCTTAGCTATGTTGTTACAAAATGCAGAAAATTGTTTTGATATTAATTGGAATGGCAAAGAGGGCTCTGAAAAATATTCTTATAAAGATGTGTGTTATACTCAAGAAAATGAATTTTCCAAATATAATTTTGATATGGCTTCGGTTGAAATGCTATTTAATCATTTTAATGATTACGAGGCGGAATGCCAAAGATTGCTTGAGCATGAGATAGTTCTTCCTGCATATGAACAGTGCTTAAAGGCAAATCATTATTTTAACTTACTTAATGCAAGAGGGGTTATAAGCGTAACTGAGAGAGCTGGATACATAGCTCGCATTCGCGCTTTAGCGAAATCATGCTGTGAGGCTTGGCTAAACGCAGGATATTAGAATTTATTAACGCGAACTATGGATTA
>JAITOG010000065.1 GCA_031290075.1 Holosporales bacterium
AAACAATTCAGTGATATCATGATTCATGGTTAGATTCCTTTTAGGAGTAATTGTTTATCAGGAATCTAGCCTATTTTGAGGGGTTTGAAAATCTTTTTCTAATCCATAGTTCGCGTTAATATATAGCTCGCATTATTAATGAACTTTTAATTAATTCATCATTTAAGTCAAAATGCACTTTATTTTCTTCAATTTTAAATAAATTTTTTACAAAAGCTATTAAATTAGCAGAAAATAAATTACTAGCAGTATTTGCTATACTATTTATAATATTTTTTGGCGAAATAATACGACGCCCATTAAAAACAACTTCTTCTCCCCACTTAGATAATTCACAATTTCCCCCGCTTTCTCCTGCTAAATCTAGCACAACCGCATTTTCTGGCATCATTCCAACCATTTTCGTTGTAATAATTTTTGGTGCTGGTTTGTTTGGAATTTGGGCCGTTGTAATAACAACATCTTGTTTTCCAATAACTTCTAAAAGTTTTTCCTCCTGCGCTTTCTTATAGGCTTCGCTCATTTCCTTAGCATACCCCCCTGCTCCATCTCCAGTCTCTTGGTTAGGTATTTCCACAAACATTGCTCCAAGGCTTTCAACCTCGCCTTTCGAGCTAGAGCGTACATCAAAAGCGGAAACAACTGCTCCTAAACGCCGGGCAGTTGCAATTGCTTGCAACCCAGCAACCCCTGCACCTATAACCAAAACCCTTGCTGCTGCAACATTTCCTGCAGCAGTAGTCATCATAGGAAAAGTTTTCCCAAGCTGGGCTGCGGCTAACATAACCGCTTGATAACCAGCTAAACTACTTTGAGAGGAAAGAACATCCATAAATTGAGCACGTGTTATTCTTGGCAATTTCTCAATACTGAATGCTGTAATTCCTTTATCTAGTATAATTTTCATTGCTTCTGGATTTTTAGCTGGAGCTAATTGGCCTAATAAAATACTTTCAGTATTCATAGCTGAAATTGACTTTACATCTGGACAATTAACGCAAAAAATAATTTGGGAGCGCGATAAAACATCCTCTCTGGACGCTAATAAAACTCCATAAGAACTGTACGCAGCGTCGCTATATCCAGCCTTTATGCCAGCTTCTTTTTCTAGCAAAAAATCATAGCCATTCAGTTTTTTCCCAAGAGTTAAGGCAACACGGTTTTCGTTCTGCGATTCTTTTAAAACACCAATAAACACTTAATGGACTAAAACACAAAAACAGCACTATTCATAGTTTTTAGCAATAAAATTAAGCTGTGTAAAGAAAAATGGCACTACTGAATATACTGGGGCCCCCAAAGAATGCGGATTTTAATTGCTGCCAATCCTTGAAACCCAAGAGGTTTGAATCCGCAATTTTTTGGGGTTTGGGTATAAAACACCAGTTAAAATTATCCATGAAGACAGCTTCTAACAAATCGTTTAAATTCTCGTCCTCTAACTTCAAAATTCTCAAACTGATCAAAACTGGCACATGCTGGGGACAGCAACACAATTGCGTTCTTCCCCGTTTTTGCAGTAGATTTCTTTCGTAACTCTATTTCTTCTGCAAATTTGTTCGTCGATTCGATGCTCGAATCCTCATGGGGTTTGGGGGGAATCACAGATTTCCCCCAATTCCCCTCATGTATATCTACACTCCGGTTCTGCGCTTCGTATGCTCCTTCAACTTTGCTAGAAGAAATTGGTTTCAAAAGAAATCTAGTATTTTTTGCTGCAGCAAAGGCGTCTTTTGTTGCTTTTTCTAAATTTTCAGAAAATTTTATTTTTTTTCCAGAAAGCTCAGCAGCAAAACGTTCACTAGCTTCACCTATTAAAAATATTTCCTTCACATCTTTCATATACTTAACAGCCGGAGTTATACCATCTTTTTTTGCTCTACCGCCAGCAATTAAAAAAATTTGTGAGTCTGAAAAGCTGCAAAGCGCTTTTGTTAAAGACTCTGCATTAGTTGCTTTACTATCATTTATAAAAGTAACCCCATCAATATTCGCAACGTATTCAATTCGATGTTCTAACCCTTTAAATGATTGAACGCCTTGCGCAATTTCATATTCGCTCATGCCAAACCAACGGGCAATTTCCATGGCAATGGCAACATTTTGAAGATTATGGTCTCCAGGCAGCGTTGTATTCTTTCTTAAATTTTCTTTCAGAATTTGATTATTTTCTAAAAAAATTTCGCAAATATCATGAGTTTTTTCCAAAATATCGCAAATATTACGCGAAAACGAATCATCACAGCAAACCACGCTATACCTTGCTCCCTCAAAAATTTTTGCTTTAGCCTTCGCATATTCTTCTATTGTTTTATGGCGGTCAAGATGGTCCTCAGTAATATTAGTTAGTGCGGCAACAGTAAAATCAAAGTAATGAGACAATTCAAGTTGGTATGAAGAAAGTTCTAAAACATAAATTGAATTTTCTTTTATTGGCAGTTCAAGTACAGGAACCCCAATATTTCCCCCCATAAAAACAGAATCAATTTTAGAGCTTAATATATGATGTGTTAACGCTGTTGTTGTAGATTTTCCATTAGTTCCCGTAATACCGATAATTTGCGAGTTTTTAACTGCTTTTGCGAAAATATCGATATCGCTATATACGCTAACCCTTAATTCTTGAGCTTTTTTGTAAACAGGATGTTCCTTTGAAATTCCAGAGCTTTGAACAATAAAAGAAATTTCTGAAAATGGGATTTTTTCTATATCGTTCAGGCAATCGCTGCGCTTATCATCAAATTTAATTACCCTACAATTTCTTTCTTCAAAAAACTTAGCAGAAGCTTCACCCGTTTTTCCTAGCCCTGAAATTAAAACAGTTTCAGACATTTTCCACCCATAAATCTATATTTCCCCTTAATTCATTAATACCAATTTTATCTTTTACGCATACCATAATTTTAGCTCCGCCCCAAGTACTTAACGGTTGTTTATCTATTGTATTTTGTAATTCAAGTAATTCTTTTTTGTTTAATTTATCTATTTTTGTAAAAACTATTTGATAATTAATATTATATTTTCGGAATAAATTTACAACGTTCCAATCTTGCTCTTTAAAAAATCTGCGACTATCAATAAGTAAATAGGCTTTTAAGTAACCAGATCTTGAATTTAAATAACCTAAAATTAAATCTTGCCAGTTTTGTCTTATGGCTTGTGGAGCTTTGGCAAAGCCGTATCCAGGAACATCAACAACAATGGTTTTGGGAGGAAAAAAGAAAAAATTAATAAGCTGCGTTCGCCCAGGAGTTTTAGAAGTTTTAGCTAATGACTTGCTATTACACAATACATTTAAAATGCTAGATTTTCCGACATTTGAGGCTCCAAAAAATGCAATTTCCTTGTTTGAAACAGAGGGCATCATATCTTGCGAGGCAACGCTAAACAAAAAAGTAGGAGCCTTTCCTTTAATATACTCCTTTCGTAACTCAATTTCTTCTGCAAATTTGTTCGTCGCTTCGATGCTTGAATCCTCATGAGGTTTGTGGGAAATCTGTGATTTCCCCCAATGCCCCTCATGTATATCTAATACACTCCGGTTCTGCGCTTCGTGTGCTCCTTCAACTTTGATAGAAGAAATTGGTTTCGAAGGAAATCTAATATTTAATAGGCTGCTAGGCATTGCAATGGATTTAGTAAAAAAATAAACTGTAACTTACAGTATATACCCAATGGCGGGAAAACGCAGTCTGAATTCTCCAGTGATTCTGCTGAATTAGAAGACGATGAATCAGAGGGTTCTACTGCGAATGGTATAGTTGTCAAAGGAAAAAGCTCCTCCTGAAAAAATTATGGAGCTATACCCAAACCCCAAAAAATTGCGGATTCAAACTTCTTGGGGTTCAAGGATTGGCAGCAATTAAAATCCGCATTCTTTGGGGGCCCCGGTATATGGAAAAATATTGGAATATAGAAAACAACCTCCATTGGGTGAGAGATATGGTTTTTGATGAAGATAGATTAACAATAAGAAATGGAAATTCGGTTGAAGTTATGGCATCTCTGTACAATCTATGCATAACTCTTGCTAATAAATTGAATACTTCAATAACTAATCTTCGATTTGAATGTTCAAGGTTTTACAGGAAAACTATACATTTAATACTTGAGAATTGAAAGACCCTGCCAAAAGCTCTAATTTTGAAGATTATTTACTTTCCTTAAAATATCTGTTAAGAATAAACTAATAAATTAGTTATATAAATTTACAATTAGTAGACTTAGACGCTGTCTTCATGGATATTTAACTGGTGTTTTTTACGTCAAATCCGGTGCTCGAATTCTCATGTACATTTAGTACACTCCG
>JAITOG010000064.1 GCA_031290075.1 Holosporales bacterium
CTCTCTTTCTTCTTTAACTTCTTCTTGCTGCCTACCTCTGTCTCTTCCTCCCTCATCCCTGTGGCTTTCTGCTCCGCGACGTTCAGATTCAGATTCATCAAAAGCTCTGCTATCATCCCCCTCTTCAGCTTCACGTCTTGAACTGCCAGAACGGCTTTCTTCACTTTGCAAATCTTCCGAAGATTCTTCCTTAATGTCCTCAAACCATCCAATTTTTAATAAATGGTTATAACATTTTAAAATTTTTGTTTGATTCTTTCCTATACGTTCTTCCAATTTTAAAATTGTATCTTCCCTTAATTTAACACCAATAGCAAAAAGGAAACTAACTACATACAAATCTCCTTTTATGGCTGCTTTATTAATTAAAGTATCAAAATCTTTCCATTCATACATTGAAAGAAGACCATAATAATTAAATGTTCTTTGTTGTTTCTTGAAATCGATTAAGGCTTTTAGTGTTGTCTCTATTCTATTGAAAATTTCTTTTTCGTTTACATCTATTTTAAATTCTTTCTCTAAAATATAATGAGTAATATTAATTATATTAGAATTAAGTTCCCAAAAGTATTTCCAACCTGTAAATAAAACATCATCTTTATTTTCTATATTTTTCATAATTTTTAATATTTGTGGAATGTTTCCTCTTTTTTTCTTAAGATTTTGAATATTAAAAGTTGAAATAGTATTTGTTGCCAATAATGTATTATTACAAACAGATATAAATCCAAAACAAAAGAAAATTAGTAACATCCTGTTAGACACGCAAAATTTCATTAAAATGCTCCTAAATTTACAATATCCATTTATTTTTTCGTGAAATGGAAGCCTGTTCTTTATATCATAGTATCGATAAATAATTAAAAAAATATTAATATTCTAATTAATATAATTTTTTATTTTAATATTTATTTTAAAAAGTATTGAACTTTTATATATTTTTATGTATAATTAAATTAATGAGAGTTCAATTTTAAGGTTATATTTATGATGAAATTTAATTTTTTAAAGAAAATAGTATTAATTTTATGTGGTCTTTTCTTTTTTGGAGATTGTGTATGCGAGGCTGTAGGGATTTTTGATGCTAAGGTAATAGCATGTAAGGCAAAAAAGAAGATAAAGAATATAAAGCAAAAAAAGCATAAGAAAAATAAAAAACATAATAAAAATAAAAAACATAATAAAAATAAAAAACATAATAAAAATAAAAAACATAATAAAAATAAGAAGCACAAAAAGAGAAAATCAAACAGAGGAGAAAGCTACGACAGATAACTGCTTCAACAGAGAAAATACGTCAGCAGAAGAAGCATCAGAAAGTAATATGGTAGAATCTGCGTAAAAGAAAAATATATAAAAAGTGCTGGTCCCCATAAGTATCTGAGTACTGGAATATACTCAGTTATGAAACAACTTTGGATTTTTAAATAGTTAACATCTAGTGTTCTTTAAGAATATCCAAAGTTGTTTTATTCAAACGGTAACTTCGTTTTAAGTTAGTCATAAAATATTAATTAAATGTTTTTATTAATTATTTTCTTCTTCTATAGGTAAAAACTCAATATGCCCTTTTAATATACAATCAGCGCTACGTCTTTTATAGTCATCTGCGCGGTTATAAAACAAATTAACTATCCAAGTAACAATAAGTGATGTTAACAAAGCAACAGATGCTGTGTGTACGTCATCTTTGTGATCTGTAAAAAACTTATTATAAGATGGAATTGTAGATTTTTGTACATAATCTATTGATTTAACAAATAGATCAGTTGCAAAATTTTTAACGGTTCTTAATTTCAGAACTTCACTTGCACCTTGCCAGCTAAAAAAACCTTTAAATCTGCTTAACCAATCTAATGTTTGGGGTTCCGTAGACTCAACATTTGCGGATGCTAACAATGACAGCGCAATACTCAATAAAATTACTTTTTTCATAAAAATTTTCCCCTTTTTGAAACAAAACTATAAAAATAACCATGTTCACCGTAGTGAACACGGTTAAATCTATCTAAAATTAAAATTCAACTTTTTCCTCAAAATCTTTCAATTCTTCCTTTTTTTTAAACTCATTTTTCATTTTCTTTTCATTCTTAAAATCTTTTTTAGCAAAGTCATTTAGTTTTTTATCTTTCAAATTTTTATAATGAATAATAAAAGTTACTTCTGGTTCCCCAAATTCAACAACTTCTTCATAAATGCCAATATTTGCAAGGGTTTCCGCATCTTCAGCTGAAACTTCTACTTCTTCAACTGGAATTCTTTTTTCTTCAATTATAACTTCTAGCATTTCAGGTAAATTTTCTATTTCCTCTTGTAAAGTTTCCCCGCTACTATCACCTTGTTCAATTGCTTCTTCTACACCATCAGCTTCATCATTAATAATTTTTATCGTTATTCTTGATGGTATATCTGCAGGCAAAGATTGCAGTATTTCATAGATTGACTTTTCGCAATCTTCAGCACTGCTAAAAAATTTTTCCCAAAATTTACCAAACATTTCTTTAGTGGAATCTTTAATGGAATCGAATGCACCTCCAAAATTTTTCCAAATGTTAGATAACTTACCAAGCGTTCCACTAGGTTCTTGACAAATAAACTGCTCGGAATCTAGTGACGATGCAATAGGAGCTGCAAATAATGCGATGCTCAATAATAAAATTTTTTTCATAATAAAATCTCCTTTTAAATATAAACTAACAAATTACCCAATATTTAAGGTTTTTTCCCTTAAAATTCTAATATTCTCTAACTCTTCGGCCTTAAACTGAAGAATTCTGAGAGTGTGTTTAAATCTTTTTTTATCGTGTCAAGCTTAGATACAACATCATCGAAAAACATACCTTCAGATGACTCTAAAACTTGATTTATCGAATCTTTTGAAAGGAAAAGTTGATACTTTACTTTTAGAATGGATTCAAACACTTGCATAAATAAATATTTAGCTATATGTTTAGTTCCACTGTTTGGTAAGTTATCTAACATTTCTCCTATTCTATTGTTTTCTCCTCCTATTTCAAATAAAGAACTAAACCTAACAAGTCTTCCCACAAGCCCTTCATTTTCATTGTTAAACATTTTATTTACAGTTGTTATTATTTCATCGACAGACCCGTGATATAACGATTCTAAAAACAAATCAAATTCTGTTTGAAGTTTCCTAAATTGCCTCATTATTGGGGCTTCGTAAGCAAAATGCTCCTCACGCCATTCACTAGCACCATATTCTTCTGGTATACTGTTTACGTGAATAATTAATGAATTTAAATCATCAATCATTTTTGAAAAAGCATTTGCAGTAGAAGATACTGTTAATGAAATTTGAGGTCTAAGCTTTCTATCCCCAATTATAGCCGTAAGAATAGCAGAATGTTGGAGTATGGCAGTATCTCCGATCTCTTGTCGTAATCTTTCGCCTATTTCTTGGGTTTTTAACCATTCATCTGACATAGGAGTTTTTAACCATTCATCTGATATATGGTTTTTCTCCGCATGTCTTGAGCCAGTATGATTTGCATGAGGGGCCGCGGGATGTTGAGGCGCAGCTAAGCCTTTCATTTCATGCCACGTTCCACCATTTTCCTGAACTTTCGACCATTCAGGTGATGTATGACTATTTACTTCATGTGTTAGGCCAACATATATTGAAAGTGGCGTAAATGCTACCGTTAAAAGAAAAATTTTCCGCATGTTTTTTTCCAATCAAAACTTCTATAAATTGATTGTTGCAGACAGTGGTTAATTTTTTATTAACAAAACATATTAAAAAAAATATGTTATAAAAATTATACGAATTAGAGGAATCTTTATGTTTCGGGAATTTTTGGCAATAAAACACCTGCTGTCAACGCAATTCAGAAATGTCCTGTTTGCGGGAAGATTCCCCCCTTCTTAAATTGTAATTGAATACTTATTTAACTTTTTGTATGTTTTAAATATATTTTTGCTGAGTTTTTATTTACATGCAAGAGCCTTATTTAGCTAATTTAACGCGTAAAGGCATGGTTTTTGCCGTATCTGCTCCTTCTGGCTGTGGAAAAACAACTATTGTTGATACAATTGTGAAAGAAATTCCAAAAATTGTCCGCCTGATTACCGTAAATACAAGAGAAAAAAGATCAAGCGAAATTGATGGAAAAGATTACATTTTTGTTTCAGAAAAACAATTTACCGAATGGATCGAAAAAGATTTATTTTTGGAATACGTTGAAATCTATGAAACTAAAAGAGGTATTTTAAAATCAATTCTTTTCCAAAATATAGAACAAGGGATAGATACAATCTGTAATGTAGAAGGAAATGGGGCGCGCCGATTAAAAGAGGCTTTGGGAGAAAATTTAGCATCTATTTTTATTTTGCCTCCGTCTTTAGAGGAATTGCAAAATAGAATTGAAAAGAGAGCTCAAGATAGCCCTAAAGAAATAAAAAAACGGCTTGATAATGCTGTTGCAGAAATGAGTTTTAGCCAAGAATATGATTATTGCGTAATAAACAACGATTTAAAAGATTGCATTAAAACTATAAAAAGTATTATAAAAGCAGAAAGACAAAAAACTTTCAGAGCTATAAAATCTGGTGTAGTTAGGAAAATTTAATGGTCAAGTTCAGGGAGTGTTTCTATTCTTGTCTTTATCCATTCGCCGTAGGATCCTCGGATTCATCGTCTTCTAATCCAGCAGAATCATTAGAGAATTCAGACTGTGTTTCACCGCTATTGGGTATAGTGTTTGGCAATAGGAAAGCGTTCCTACCATCCCATAATTCCTTTAATCTTTTAACTCCCCCAAAAAATAAAGGCAAACAAAATATTGTTTTTAACTCATTCCATTTCCCTATTCTTTCTCCCTCAGAAAGAAGAAAATAAAAATTACCCATTTCTCCCATCATACATAAAAATCCCAAAACTTCCCGACTTACTATTTCATTTTTACCAATAACTTTATTGAAAAAAAATCTGAAAAGTAAAAGTACAGCCAATGAAATTTCATAAGCAGGTTGAATTTTTTGTTTTGGAATCTGAATTGCTACATCTACTAGAAATTTAAGGCTTAAGATAGTTGATAATAGGGTTCCCAAAAATCCCAATTTTTCATATAAACGTGATATTCTTCGGCCAATATCACCTTCTAAAAATCTATAAGCCAAGGATATACCAAAACATGGTACATTCATAAAAAAATTTGGTATATCCCTTAGTGGCATTAATTTTAACGGCATCTTAGGCAACAGCCAACTTGCTACTGCTGTTAAACCTTTTACCCCTCCGTTTAATATTTTTTTTCCAATGTTATTTTTGCAAATAACTGACTCCTGTTGAAGCCACCCAATAGAGCCTTTTTCTATTGGTTGAATAGGATTTACTGCTGCTTGTATAGAACTTACGGAACATAAAACAGCTAACAGCGCTGTTAAAAGTATATTTTTCTTTTTCATTTTAGTTAAAACGTTCAAAAACATCATAAAGATAATAGTAATAATAATAATGTAAAGCAAACTTTTTTTATGCAGGTCCTCAGGAATTTTAGTTTTAACATAGTGTGCAACTTCAGATAAAGAATAATAGATAGTTTTTATCAAAAGATAGATAAACCTATACTTAAATTATTAAAAAAAATAAAATTTTGGAAAAATTAACCTTTTCTTAACATCTTTATTCCATACTAAACCTAGGATAAAGAAGGGCTAAAAAAAGAGGATAATGTTGTAAGTAAGTTTATGTATATTTTTCCATTTCAAAATAAAAACTTTATAAAATTGAAATTTACGTAAGCTTATTTGCAGCCTCTAAATGTATATATACCAAACTTTCTTTAAAAAACTTGTTTTCTAAGAGGAATGATGTTACAAACTCACGAAGAGTTATTTTTGATGGGAGTTTGGTATGGAAAAGAGGTTTTTAAAAGGTTTGATTATGAGTGTTGGAATGATTGCTTGTAGTGGAAATGGATTTGATGGGGCTGTTTTACATACAGCTCCAAGGAAAATAAATATGGCAAAAAGTAGTAGTGATGAAGTATTAGTTGGAGGATTTGATGATCTTTTTCCTGATTCTTCAAGAGTTCAATTACCAACTAGGCCTAAGAAAAAAACTATTGGAGAGATACTTTCTGAAAGCACAGATGATGCTATGTCAATACAAATTAGCAAAGGGTACAGGTTTCTTCAAAAAGATTATCCACACAATATAGATAATTTTTCTGAATCAATGAAAGCATTCCAAAAAATTAAATCTGATTTTGAGCAAAGAAAGTTTAAGAAGCCAGAGATTGAGGTAGTAGTTGCATATTTGGGATATCTAGTTAGTCATTATCCTGAAAATATGTATGAATTACAAAATAGATACATAACTATATACCAAATGCATGATATGTATAAACTTGTATGGGGTATTCTGGATTTATTGAATCCAGAAAATATTTAAAAGGATAAAAAACGCAGTGTGCAATAGTTCGCGTTAGTAATGTAAAGAAAATAGGTATTGTTTTTTCTTTGTTTCTGAATATCTAAAACAATGCTCATGCCATTGTTTCTTTACATTACTAAATGAAATTGCACACTGCGTTAAAAAAAGTTTTTTTTAGGGAGAAGTGTTATGAAAAATAAGAATTTAATCGATAAAAAAAAATACTTTGGTTTTAAGTGGTTTTTTTTGATAAGTAGTTTTGTATTTATTAATTATTGCATCTCAGATAATGCCAGAGCTGCACGAATAACAGATCAAACAGATATTGCACAATGTATGACACGAGTTGGTAATGCGCTCAGGTGGCTTAATCAAATAACAATCCAAACTGTGCAGAGAACAAGTAATCGTATTCTAAATTGGGATAGAACATTACTCCAACATTTTCGGGAATATCATGTACAATTAACAGATGCCACATTTCTAGCATTACATAATGAGTTTCCAAAAGCTATACGTTTAGAAAATAAGACTAGACTAATACTAGCAGACCAAACTCCAGGTGGGATTACTGATGCAATACTGCAAATTAGAGATATAGCATTAGCCCAATTAGGTAGACATGGAGCTAATGTAGAATTTTATAATGTACATGGAGCTCTAAGAATTATCATATGGTTTGATAATGATGGAATGACAGCTGCGCAGTTTCAAGATGATACAGGACAGCGAATGGTTGGATTAGAATTGTATATAGAAGGTTTTGACACCGCAGGAACACGAGGCACTGTAGCAACTTTTGTTCCGGTATTTGTAGGTAGAACTCGACATCTTATTCTTCATTATCCAAGTATTTATGCAGAAGAAAGAAAAGAAAAAGAGCTATTTATGGAAGAACAAAGAAGGCAGATAGAAGCAGAATCGAAAAAGATAGCTAAAGAAGCAAAAGATAGTAGATTGACATGTTTGTTTCTAAATTTGTTGCATAAGAGTAAAGGACAGGAAGTAGAATTTCTTCCATACCAATATACACTTGAAAAATTTGTAGAAATGCTCCAAGAAGTAACAAATGATGAATTATCAGAATTTTTAGAATGGCTTAAAAGAAAAAATAATAGTGTACTAAGACTGAAAGAAGACGAATACAATGATTTATTGAGATTTGTTCAATATTTGTACAGAAGACGTGTAGATATCGATAGACAATTGGAAAAGCAATTAGCAGGAGAACTTGAACTAGAAATAGAAGAACAATATTATGATTTTATAAAGAGAGTTATAGGTCTATTTCCAGAAGAAGATGAAGATGCTGTTGTAGAGGTTATTAATAAATTGTTTAAAAAGATTAGAGAACACATTAAAAAAATGGCCCCAAAAGAAGCATTACAATGGTTGACAGAAAGTATTGAAAAAATAAACAAAAACCTCAAAGAAAGAATAGATACTCAGTTAAAAAAATTAAGAGGAGAAAGAAAAAAAACTGAAAGCAAAGGCGTACGGAGAGATGTTACTGGATCTCAGGAAGTCCATGCAGGAGTTCCAGGTTTCCAAATTGGAGATCGAGAACTAGAAAATGGTGATCTTGTAAATCAATTAGTTGGAACGCAAGGAAATGAAGAAGCCGCAGATTTAGATGGACTTACAAATATGCTTACAACATATATTGGACAAACTCCAGAAAACATACAAGTATTGGCTCGTTTTCTTTTTGATACTCTGAATGAAAATCGTGGAGTTTTACAACAAACAATAGACTTTCTTAAAGCCAACCCAAATCTTGCTCCTACTGTTCTCCGAATGTTACAAATGTTTTATAATTATTGTTCTGGTAAAAAACAACATAAAAAAATTCTTAGATTTGTACAACATAATTATGCTCAGATTATTCAAGAAACAATCAACATATTAAGATTTCATATCCAAAATAACAGTAATGAAGAATTGAGAAGACAACTTAATGTTCTTATAAATTTTGCAATGACTCTTGTTCGTAGGGGACGATTGGACCATAGGCTACTACTAAATACCCTCCTTGATAATATTGCAATGGGAGGTTGGTGTGCTCCTGGATATAGAAATCGTTTGTATAGTGTTCTTGCTTCTCTATAGACTGAAGATGAAAGGGAAATAGCTAGCATCTTTGAATATAAGCTGTGCATGGCTGAGTTATTAACCACCACAGAGGCCAAAGCAATTATTAAAAAGGCTGTATTTATTTTGCAGCCTTTTAATTATTAACCCTGTTCATTAATTGATTTTTACAATTTTGGGCCTCTGCGCTGCAGAGCCTTCAAAGGCCGAAAAGTTAAATGTGAACACAGTTATTTTTTTATACTTACCCATTAATAAATAAATGAAGTTGTACACTGGGTTTCTTAAATAAATATGTTATACCAAAATTCATGATTAATAATTCAGATGATTTTCCACAACCTTATAATCTGTAAGAGGTTCACAAACACGGCCTGTCTGATTAAATGTTAATTTTGGTATTATTATAAAGTCTAAGATTTTGTTTTTTAATTTAAAACGATGGGGTATTAATTATGAGTACTTTAATTTTTAATTGAATTTTTTTTAAGATTTCGGCTCCAAGACAGGGCTAAGTCTAGATGTTTTATAAAATTGTTTTATTTATATTGTTCTTTTGAAGATTGAGACATTACTTGTTTTATACACAAACAGAATATTTGCAAAAAAAGTATAACAATCAATAAAAGCATCTAGGACTTAGCCCTGGTTTATACTGGGGTCCCCAAAGAATGCTGATTTTAATTGCTGCTAATCCTTGAATCCCAAGAAGTTTGAATCTTCAATTTTTTGGGATTTGGATATATAGTTTATTTTACAAAACAAAAACTTTCCTATAAAATCACTTTTCTTTTTAAACTTCCTAAAAACCCAACAACATGCCAGCTACAATGTGTTTTTTTAAAAAAAATAAAACTTGAAATGTAGAAGAAACATTATTATATTAACTATATTGTTGTTTGGTTAATTATTTTAAAGGAAATATAGGAAATGAAAAGATTTTATAAAACTACAGCGCTTGTTTCATTATTGGGATTAGGGATAAGCAATTTTTCTTACGGAGCATCACGTGGCGCAGGGGCAATGCGTGGAACAGAGGGAATAGGCGGAACATCCTTTAGAGGATCAGATATGAGAGAAAGAA
>JAITOG010000101.1 GCA_031290075.1 Holosporales bacterium
TCAAAACTTTGTTGTAAAGATCCATGATGTGCCATTTATCACTGCCCTTAATTTCCCTATTTTGAAGGGGCAAATGGTTTTTAAGCCGTTCATAGTTTTCAACCATGTATTTGCAAGTGCTTTGAATATCGGAAAGTGGAAGGGATTTTTGGATTTCTGCCCCTGGATATAGATAGCCTAATTCCACATTAGACACACTAATTTCAGAAGCTTCAATTGGCGCAATCGCCCAGGATGCTAAGAGAAAAGAAGAGAGAGGAATACCTCGCTTATAAGTAAAAGTCATAATGACTCCCCCTAATAAAATAAAAACAAAACTTATTTTTAGAGTAGGAAAGAAATGTTAAAAAATAGTTAATGGGGAGGAAAATAGCAATAATTATTTTTATAAGAAATTAAAGGAAAGATAGCTTATTTTATATTATATGTTTTAAGTAATTCAGCTAAACATACAAAGTTATCTACGGAAAGCGTTTCTGGACGACGATCATCTGATGTATTTAATTGCTTAAGAATTTTTTGAGTCTCTTCAAAAGTAAAAAGCTCGTTTAAACTATTACGAAGCATTTTTCTTCTTTTTTGAAAAACAATATTCGTGATTTTGGAGAGATTAGGAATTAAAGCTTTATTGGCTGTTTTATTTGGAGAAAAACGAAGAAGACAAGAACTCACTTTAGGGGATGGCATAAAAGCTTTAGGAGGAAGAGTCATGATTTTTTGGCATTTTGTGAGATATTGAGCCAAAACAGAAAGTTTTCCATAATCCTTTGTTTCTGGCTTTGCCAAAATTCTATCTGCAACTTCTTTTTGAAACATTAAAACCATTAATTCTATGTTATCAAGATCATACAAAAAATTTGTAAAAATCTTAGTTCCAATGTTATAAGGAAGATTTGCAATTATTTTAATTTTTTCTGAATTTTTCAAAAAATTTTGACAAATTTCGCAAAAATTTAAAAAAAGTACATCTTTTTCTAAAATTTCCAAAACTCCATTTGAAGCTGTTAGTAAAGGTTGTAAAACGTTTATGCACATAGGATCTTTTTCTATTGCAATTAGCTTTTTGGGATTTTGTTTTAAAATCTCTCTTGTTAAACCTCCTGGTCCTGCTCCAACTTCAATAACAACACTTTCACTCAAATCTCCAGCTGCCTGTACAATTTTATTCAAAATATTTTGATCTAACAAAAAATTTTGCCCTAAAGCTTTTGAATGTCTTTTATTCTGTAAAAGGCCAAATTCTTTAATTATAGATGAAATAGAAGGTAATGCATTTATTTTTTCGTATAGTTTGGGCAATTGTGAATAATCTAATTAAAACTTAGCCTTATTTAACTATATTAAAATTCAGGGAATATACAATATAATTGTCAGCGCAATTTGATAATGTGTGCAGCTTGTAAACGAAGGAAGTTTATAATTTTTCTTTCTGCTTGTTCTTATTTGATTTTACTGCTAAAAAATTGTGGGGGTAATGATTTTAAAAATGGTAATTTGAGTGTTTTTTTTTCAATTTTTGTTTTTATTAGCTGGAATTTGTTTCATTTTATCTTTGCGTGGACTTTCTTCAGCTTATTCCTCGCAAAAAGGGAATTTATTGGGAATTATAGGCATGGGGTTAGCCATTTGTACCTCTCTATTCTTTTGTTCACCAAATAAGCTTTTTTATATTTTTTTTGCAATCTGTATTGGTGCAGGAATTGGCCTTTTTATTGCACAAAAAATAAAAATGGCATCTTTGCCACAACTTATTGCAGCTTTTCACAGCCTTGTTGGGTTAGCTGCAGTTTTGGTGGCTACAGTAACATTATACTCTCCGCAAATTTTCAAACTTGGCATGGCTAATAATTTAAAATTTATTAATTTAATGGAAATAGGTATTGGAACAATCATTGGGGCAGTTACATTTACAGGGTCCATAATTGCATTCTTAAAACTTCAAGGAATTGTTAAAAAAAAATATATTAGTGATAACAATAAAATAATTATTCTTTCCATTATTTCTTTGCTCACACTTTTTATGTTGCTTTTATTTATATCAACGGGGAATCATTTTATTTTTAAAATACTTATTCTTCTTTCGCTTATTTTAGGTAAAATCCTTATTTTACCAATAGGTGGAGCAGATATGCCTGTTGTAGTATCTATGCTTAATTCATACTCTGGATGGGCTGCAGCAGTAACAGGGTTTACAATAAGTAATTATTTATTAATTATAACTGGAGCATTAGTTGGAGCCAGTGGTGCTATTTTAAGCTATATTATGTGCAAAAATATGAATCGCTCTTTGATTAGCGTTATATTCGGGGGAGGGAAGAATTCTGCTGATAAATCGGAAAAAAGCCAAAATGAAATTCCTGCAAAAATTGGAAATGCAGAAGATGCTGCATTTATTCTACAAAATGCAACAAACATTATAATTATTCCCGGATATGGAATGGCTGTTGCACAAGCACAACACGCGCTTAGCGAAATAGCTAATATTTTAAAGGTTAAAGGAGCAAAGGTTCGCTACGCAATACACCCTGTAGCTGGAAGAATGCCTGGGCACATGAACGTGCTTTTAGCAGAAGCAAAGGTTCCATATGATGATGTTTTTGAATTAGAAGATATTAATGGTGATTTTTCTGCAACGGATGTTGTCTTTATAATAGGAGCAAATGATATAACAAATCCAGCTGCTCATAATGACCCAACTTCCCCTATTTATGGAATGCCTGTATTAGATGTTGAAAAGGCAGGAACAGTTTTGTTTGTAAAACGTTCATTGGGGGCTGGATATGCGGGAATTGAAAATGAGCTTTTTTATAGGGATAATACTATGATGATTCTTGGCGATGGTAAAAAAGTTTGTGATGGTATCGTTAGTGCGCTAAAAAGGGAATTTCTTGATTAAATCCTGTTTACGCATGCTATACCCAAACCCCAAAAAATTGCGGATTCAAATTTCTTGGGTTTCAAGGGATTGGCAGCAATTAAAATCCGCATTCTTTGGGGCTCCGGTATATTAGATTCGTTAACAGCAGGATCATTTTTATCCTCAATTTTGTTTTCAATTGAGGTAAGCAATTGGTGCGATTGGTCCTATCGTCTGGCGTTTCTACTATAACAGGCAAAGAACACTCCCACATAACATAAGCGGACATTTCTGAATTGCGTTGACAGGAATTTTCTCATGCGTAGGCCCTGATAATTCACAAATTAAACTTGAATTTTTATTAGAATAGTGTTACCGTGAGCGTAATTGAAGTAGTTTGAGGAAGTTTTATGTTTTCAAGTGCCTACGCCGCTGGAGGGGGATCTGCTCAGGGATTTGGGGTTTTAATGTCGCTGTTGCCTTTTTTATTGATATTTCTTGTAATGTACCTTTTTATGGTACGTCCGCAACAAAAAAGGAACACAGCACATAAAGCTATGTTATCAGAGCTGAAAAAAGGAGACTGTATAATTACCATTGGTGGTATTTTAGGAACTATACAGAAAGTAGATGAAGTAAGTGTTTTTTTAGAAATTAGCGATGGAGTAACTATATTCCTATTAAAAAGTGCTATTGCTAATAAGCATATCGATAACTCAGGAGTCCAATCTATGAAAAAACAAAATAATGCTGAAAGAAAGAGTGAGCTAATTGTTAGAAAAACAAATAAGAAAAAATAATAGACTTCCTTTGTAACTCGATTTCTTCTGCAAATTTATTTCGCCACTTCGATGCTCGAAGTCTCATGGGGTTTAGGGGAAATCTGTGATTTCCCACAATGCCTCTCATTATACCCAAACCCCAAAAAATTGCGGATTCAAACTTCTTGGGTTTCAAAGGATTGGCAGCAATTAAAATCCGCATTCTTTGGGGACCCCGGTATATATCTAATATACTCTGGTTCGGCGCTTCGTATGCTCCTTCAACTTTGCTAGAAGAAATTGGTTTCGAAGGAAGTATAATTTAGAAAAAAAATAGTGCAAAAAATCCAAAGAGACCCTGGGGCAGGGCGCTAATTTTTTTGTGATATTTTTAAAAAATCTGAAAAATTTATATTTTATTAATACTTTATTAACGTTTGTACGCCATTATTAATTTGTAAGAAAGGGAACTTACAAAGTTTGGGGAAGAACTCAAAAGACTTCAAAAAAACTAACAACACACATAAATGCTGCGATTTTTCGCAGCATTTATTAAAAATAAACCATTTTGAGAAGATAGAAAGAAAAGAATAATTTAAAATAGGGGGAAAAGATGTTAAAGAAGGGATTATTAATTTCTGTTTGCTTAGTTGCGCAAACTACTAATTTACAAGGAACATTAGCTCAAAAAATTGAAGATCCTTCTTCATTACAAAATATTGAAGAATCGGAAGATAAATCAAACGATAATTGTAAAAAATTAATTGAAATGGGAGAACAATACGAAGCAGAAAATAAACTTCAACAAGCCTTAGCTTGTTATCAAGCAGCCTTTACTATAGACCAAGAATCAGCAAATCCATATATTCAAGCCATTTCACAAAAAATAAACAAAGAACGTGGAGCTCAGATTCATAATGAAGAAATCGAAGCTCTTTTACATGGTGCAGAACGCGGAAATTCGGAGGACGCATATAGATTAGGGAAAATTTATGTGCAAACTGGAAATATTGAAAATGCTGTTAAAATGTTTGAACGAGCTAGTTTGCAAAAGCACCCAAAAGCTGCGTACAAATTAGCGGTTATATATGAAAAAGGAGAATTAGTACCAATTGATTTGGCTAAAGCTGAAAGATATTATAAAGAAGGGGCAATAAATGGACACCCAGATTGCGCTTATATTGTATCAAAATTATTAGAAATTGAAGCTCAGAAGAATCCTCTAAAAAGTAAGGAAATCCTTGAAGAAGCGTTTCAACTAAAAATTGACGCTTCAAATAAAGGGCATTCAATTGCTGCCGCCGAAGTTGGGTACGCGTACGCTGCTCAAAATAATCATGTAAAAGCGAAAATGTATTTTTTGAAAGCAAAGAAGAATGCAACTCCAGGAAGCACAATGACTGTAAATCTATTGCAGATTATGCGATATAATATTTTGGCAGAAGACTTGAAGATTACAAGCAATTGGGAATAAAGCATCTATTTGAAATGTAGAAATTGTGAAATACTTTGTTATAAATAAAAAATTGATAAATGGTTTGAAAAATGCAAAACAAAAAAAATAAAAAAGAAGAGTCTTTTGATTTTACGGAACCTTTTAATAGTTTTTGGAATTCTTTTTCTGATTCTGAGGAAAAAGATTTTGATGGCCAGAACTTTACAAAAAACTTAATCAATAGTATTTCAGATTTTTATAAAAAAAGTATGGAATTTAACCCTTTCTTAGGTAAAGCTATGGAAGCCATAAAACAAAACCCTCATTTTTTTGATAACTCATCAGCAGCTTTTGGGAAAGAAGCTCCGAGGATATTCATGGAAATAAATATAATTGCCGCAGAAATAACGCAAACTTTTATGCAAAAGCAGCAAGAATATTTAAAAGATTTATTCACACAAATAAGCGAGCTTATCATTGAGGTTAAAAAAAATCCAAATATTAAAAAAAATAATTCTTCAAAATACTTTGAGAAAACTCAATTACTTTCAGCACGAACATCAAAATATTTTGATGATATTTCAGAGTTGATATTAATAGCAAATAAAAAAATCAGCAAAGTACTATCTGCATACTGTGAAAACCCTGTTAATTTTACTGAAGAGCAAGAAAAAGAGCATGCATAATAAAATTTTAAAAATATACAGTTTTATTTTTATTTTTAGCATGGCTTTTTGTATTAAAGCTGAAGATGAAAAACATATTGAAAATAATATAAATACTGGCTCTAATGTATCATTTTCTATAGATTCGGAGGAATCTTTGTATAATAATTCAATTAATACTATTTGTTTACATGGAATTATTTATGATAGTGAAACAAATTATAGTGTATTTATTAACGATGTAGAAATTACGCCAGACCAAAATCAACAATTTCAAATTGGAAAAAATGATTTTTATGTAATTTGCGTTACACCGTCATGCATAAAAATTGAGTATTTTGATCCAAAAAGTTTGAAAACAGAAGATTTTTTAGGGAAAAAAGAAATTTTACTGCGCGTTAAACAAATTTTTGATATTGAGCATAAAAAAATATCGTATTTTGGAAACAATGAATTTTACAGATGATTAAGGCAAAAATTCATGATTAACAATGCAGATGATTCTCCACAATCTCATAATTTGTAGGAGGTTCACAAACACAATCTGTCTGATTAAAGGTGAATTTTGGTATAAGGCAAAAACTAGTCTGAATAATATACCCAAACCCCAAAAAATTGCGGATTCAAACTTCTTGGGTTTCAAGGGATTGGCAGCAATTAAAATCCGCATTCTTTGGGGACCCCAGTATAATCTAATACACTCCGGTTCTGCGCTTCGTATGCTCCTTCAACTTTGCTAGAAGAAATTGGTTTCGAAGGAAGTCTATTATTGCCTGCTATAATTAATTAGGCTAACAATTTCTTTATATTTGCAGAAGTTTTACGTGGTGTCCATCCAATATTATTTTTAGCTTCTTCATTTGCCCCAGCGTCAACTAATACTTGAACAACTTCTGTATTCCCTCTAGCAGCTGCTATATGAAGTGGGGTAAATCCATTTCTATCTCTAGCTTCTTTATTTGCTCCAGCGCCAACTAATACTTGAACAACTTCTGTATCCCCTCTAGCAGCTGCTATATGAAGTGGGGTCCATCCATCTTTAGCATTAACAAGAACATCCTTATTCTCAGAGTTTAAAATTAATTCCTCAACCTTTTTGTAATCTCCTCTTTCAACTGCAGTAAAAAGTTGATCTTCTTGTCTTGCCTGTGCCTCGCGTATTGCCTCTGCCTCTTTTGCCTCACGTCTTGCCTCTGCCTCATATCCTTCCTGTACGTCAAATTCCCCGCAAAAAAGATTGCTTATCCCTAACCCTAATAATGAAACAAGTGCCATAGCTTTATAAAATCTTTTCATTTCCTATATCTCCTTTTAAATAACCAAGTAAGTAATTTATAA
>JAITOG010000078.1 GCA_031290075.1 Holosporales bacterium
GGGATTTATAAGAGATATTTTTATGCAGGGGTGTAAGATTAACAATGCAGATGATTTTCCACAACCTCATAATTTGTTGTAGGAGGTTCACAAACACAATCTGTCTGATTAAAGATGAATTTTGGTATTATATGGACTTATACAGATTAAACTTTTATACAATCCCATAAAGCACTGAAATATCCTTATATTTCAATGCTTATGGGAAAAAATATTTTTAAAAATTATTCTTCTACTCTCCATAATCTGGGGAGGAAATCCCAAATCTCTTGCCTAATGGACCAGCAGCAGGGTCAATGTATATACCTTTTTCTGGATTTAGTTTTAGATAATCATGTTTTCCATCATATTTTTTCCAAACTCTTAATGAGGTGTTAAAAACTTTTTTTAACATTCCATAAATAGATATTCTTTTTTTTTCTACTTGCGCATTTATAGATCTAAGAAAATTTCTGAACTCTTCTGTACATCTACCATACAAACCATCATCGGATTCCTTATCAAAGCTTTTGTAATCAAAATACCGTTTTTTGTCAATATCTTTTACAATTTCTTTTAAAATTGTTCCATTATCGATCTTATAAATGTCACAAAGGGGTTGATAATCTTCATCATTTTTCTCACGACTTTCTATAAAATAAAATACTGTCCTATCCATTTGAGTTTCTAGCTGAGCTTCTAGCTGAGCTGTTTGAGTTTCTAGCTGAGCTTCCTTCTCTTCTTCAATAAATTTCAAAGCCATGTTAGCAGCAGTTACATCTCCACCACGAATAGTTTTTCCAGTTTTTGGATTTAAAAGCCCTCTACCAGTATCTATTGTAAACCCTGCATCTCTTAATTTATTACATAAAGCTCTGTCCCATGCTTTAAAAGGGGGTGTAGCAGGAGAAGGTACAACTGCTGGTTTTGGGGGTGTAGCAGAAATTCGTTTCAAAGCCATGTTAGCAGCAGTTACATCCCCACCACGAATAGTTTCCTTAGTTTTTGGATTAAAAAGCGCTCTACCAGTATCTATTGTAAACCCTGCATTTCTTAATTCATTACATAAAGCTCTGTCCCATGCTTTAAAAGGGGGGTTCTTGGTAGCAGCAGGAGTAGCTAATGCTGCATCAGCTTCCGGTTCAACCTCACCTGCATTCAAAATATTACCCAGACATAACACACCAAGTAACAAATATTTTTTGTTCATAATTGATCCTATAAAAATAATCCATCCATCTATTATTTAGAATAATATAATTATAGTTAATAAAACGTTAATAATGCGAATATATTTGCAAGTATTTTTTATTTTCTTTATTTACTTTGTAATATATTTTTACAAAAAAAAAGCATTTCATTTTTATTTTTTCCATAAATAAAAACAATTTGCCAGATATGCTTCCTTTGTTTTTATGTGAGATATATCCTCAAACCCCAAAAAATTGCGGATTCAAACTTCTTGGATTTAAAAGGATTTGCAGTAATTAAAATCCGCATTCTTTGGGAGCCCCAGTATATAGCTCTCAATTTATTAAAAACAGCTTCTATTTCATGCACTTAAGGCATACAGGTTTTTCAAAATCATAGAAGCTTGGTTTTGCGGAGAATCATTAGGAATTAGAATAATATCACCTGCATTGTATTGCGTTCTAAACCAGGTTTGCTGACGTTTTGCATATTGGCAAGTACTCTTAATAACATTTTTTATAGCAGTTTCTAAAGGACATTTTCCGTCTATATATTGCTTAAATTCTTGAAAACCAATTGTATTTAAAAGAGGAGAAAATTTTCCATGAGAAAATTCTATAAAATTTTTTATTTCTTCAATAACCCCCATTTCCACCATTTTCCAACAACGCTGTGTTATCCGGTCTTGTAATTTCTGGCGGTCAAGGTCAATTACGAAAAGCGGAGATTTAGGCGCGTCAATTTTTCTCCGAGGTTCTTGCTGCCAGGAAATAATGGAGCGTCCTGTTTGCTCAAATACCTCCCATGCGCGCAATAATCTTTGGGTATGGTTAGGATGTATTCTTCCTGCAATTAAAGGATCTTTTTTAACAATGCAAGCATATAGAGCTGTTTCCCCAGATGAAGTAATTAAAGCTTTTCCTTGCTGGCGAACTTGGTATCTTACACTTTCAGAGATTTCAGGAATTGGAGTTAACCCATAAATTAAAGAACTTAAGTATAATCCCGTTCCTCCAACAGTAACAAAAACATTAGAATTATTTTCTTCCAACAAATTACTAACTAAATTAAGCCAATTGGCAGCTGATTGAGTTTTATCATAGTCATAAATACCATACAAATTATGTTTTACCAATTTCATGTCATCTTGCGTTGGATTAGCTGTTAGGATAGGAAGATCTTTGTAAAGTTGCCGGCTATCAGCATTAACAACTTCTCCCTCTAAAGCTACAGCAAACTCAATAGCAATATCAGATTTTCCACTTGCAGTTGCTCCTCCCAAAGGAATTATAGTTTTTTCACTAAAATAAATCATAAATCTTCTTCATTTTCATTAAATAAATCATTGTTGAACGACCAATCATTTGTATTGCGTAATGTTCCGCTAGCAGAAACTATACAATTCCCTGAAATATCAACACATTCACCTTCACATTTAACAGAAATAATACTTTTCTGTTCTGCAGATTGAATTGCTGTAAATTGAGAGCGGTTAAGACGTTGTTCCCAATATGGTCCTAAAAAGCAATGATTCCAAACAGTTGCATAATCTTCTTTTATTCCATAATTTGGAGCAAAGAACCTGGACGCAAAATCATAGGAAACATCATTTCCATACTCAGCAGTTATAACAATACCGCTGCATGGAATTTTCTCAAATTTAGCAATATCAGGTTCTAATTTCATGACTTGCTTTACACTAAACAATTCAACAATATAAATTTGATCGCACTTACTAACAGAAATTGGAGGAATTCCTAAAGCACTTATTAACCTTTCAGGGGCAGCAACAGGAGAATCAAGCATTCTTTTTGTTTTAATTGAGATTTTCCCTTCGCTTCTGGTAATTGGTAAAACGCCCAGTGGAGTATCAAAATAAATTGTTTCTCCAATACCATCAATCGCTAATTCATTCCACAAAACATGCGCAGCTGCCAATAAACCATGACCGCAAATACTTTCATTTGAAAAAGGTGTGAACCATTGAATCTGAAAATGAGGTAAAGCAGAAAAAGAAATAAAAACAGTTTCATTAACATGAAATTCTTTTGCTATTTTTTGAAGAATTTGTGGCCTTAAGTTTTCTTTTAATAAGCAAACTACTGCAGTATTTCCGCCAAATAAAGAGGAAGAAAAAGTATCTATAATCCAAAATTGCATATTATTTACCTCCTCAGCAACACAACAAGTTTATTGTAGCTGAATATTATTTGCAAATATAGATATTTAAAATAAGCGCAAATTTCATGCTATTAGTAATTAATTCCTATATTTAATTAAAACATGGCTATCAAACATTAGAACAATTTTTAACTTTTTCATAAATTGGAAACCAAGATGCCTTAAATTCTTCTAAACTAACTTTCTCTTCTAATTTTGTCATGCTCATACCATATTCTATAGATAAATACGGCATTTTTTGTTCCTCCAAAACTACAGCTACACTATTAATATTTTCCTTCAGATCATCAATAAAAACTACTTTTTTAGGATATTTTTTACATTTTTTTAAAAAAGCTACTAAAATACGTCCTTTTGTTGCTTCTCCAACAGTTCCATTTCCGGATATCATACCATTATAATATGTGGGAAAATTACCTCTAAAAGATGAGAATTCAGTAAAGCAAAAATCAGTTTCTTCACACGCATCGGAAAAATCAAACCCCTTTTTTTTAAGCAAGTTATATCTAAAAATATCAAAACGTTTATGTTCAAATAATTTCCCTGGTCCTGCAGCCGTTAAAGTAATAACAGTTCCACCTTTTTTTTTGAAATTATTAAAACATTCTAGTGTTTTCTCTTCTCGAATTTTAGAAGGGCCAGACACAGCCAAATTCCACATTGCTTCTTCTTTTTCTCTAGATAAAGTAGACGCTAATTCGTTTAAAAAGCTTCTATGGGCTTCTAAGGAACAAGAGCAAAAAGCTTTATTTACAGGATAAACCAGCGTTTGGTCTATGTCAAAAACAATTAAAGTATCTTCTAAATTATTAGAGCAAAAATCAAGGGTTTTATTGTAAATATCTTCTATTTTATTCATACATAAAATTTGCGATTCATTATTCATTTTTTCCTCTTTTTTGTTTTTTAATATTATTTTTCTGCTTTTGAACTTTTTTCGTTTTATCTTTTACAGGTTTAGTTTCTTTTTTATTATTTTGAATTTTTTCCTCATTTGCTTTTTCTTCTGTAATTTCACTTTCAATGCTGCTAGTACTACCACCGCTGCTAGTGCTACTGCTGTCTAACTTATCTTGAACAGCTTGAATCATAATACTAACCCGCAAATACATTCCCTCTGGAGTATTTGAATTCTTACTGATGAAATCGAAAGATTCTCGAGCTTTTTTATAGTCTTGAATTTTATAGTAAACAAGCCCTTCTAATTCCTTTGCCATTAAGAAAAGGCCATTATCAGTTTGCTTACATTTAGATAATATTTCTAATAATTCTTTGGCTTTTTCAGGAGAAATTTCAGATTTTATTTCTTGTAATAAGGCATTTGCATATAAAATTCTTGCTAAATCTCTAAGGTAAACAGGAGCTCTTCTATCTGAAAAAACTGAATTATATATTTCCTTAATTTTTTCAACATTTCCTTCAAAATCTGACTTAGCCAGCAAACCAGCTTGATACATTTTTGCTAGAACAGAATAACTTCGCCTATTTTTTGAAGATAAATATGACATTAATGAAATTGCTTCGTCTATTTTCCCATTTTCTGCAACAGATTGAGCTTTAATAAATTGCAAAGCAAATTCCTCTTTTTTATTTGTATCATACCTATACCAAAAATTAAGCACAACAATAACAGTAAGAATAGCTGAGACTATAGTTAATATTAACTTTCCATACTTTTTCCAAATAAGTTGATATTTTTCAAGTTTTATATCTTTTTTAATGTCTTCTAAGAACTCATCAAAAACAATATCTTTTTCCTGATCCTCTTTATTAAAGTCTTTGTTTTTCACTATTTTCACAATAAACAATAACTATTTTGTTACATTCTAACCGATAGTCTGTTTAATCGCAATATTTGGGAAAGGGAAAATTATTTAGTCTCAAGTCATTGTGGTATAAGAAGCTGTCTTCATGGATAATTTAAGTGAGATTTTAAAGGAAAAACGGAGAGCAGAACCGGAGAACCGGAGTGTACTTTGACGTACATAAGGAGGCATTGGGGAAATCTGTGATTTCCCCCAAACCCCATGGATTCAAGCACCGGATTTGACATATACCGGGGCCCCCAAAGAATGCGGATTTAAATTGCTACCAATCCTTGAAACCCAAGAAGTTTGAATCCGCAATTTTTTGGGGTTTGGGTATAATCCGAATTTGATGTAAAAACCCCTAAGTTAAAATATCCATGAAGACAGGTTCTAATTTCATTGATCTATCTTTTAAGTAATAGATTCAATAATTTAAATAGTCCATACAGAAAAAAATATTTTTTTATATAAGGTTTTACTTAATTTTTAATAAAATGCAATTATTAACCAAGTAAAACTGGGGCATACAAGAAACCATTATGCTTTTTAAGATTTTTAAAATATATAAAATTTTAGATAAATACTTGCAAACTCCGCATTCCATTCTTGACTTTTTAAAAAAAATTTTTCATTTTTTACTTGAAATGTAAAAAGAATTAATATTATAATATATAATATAGAGTATATAATTATTTGTATTAATCTTACAAATTACTTACTTGGTTATTTTAAAGGAGATATAGGAAATGAAAAGATTTTATAAAGCT
>JAITOG010000010.1 GCA_031290075.1 Holosporales bacterium
TTCAACTTTATTTAAATTATCCTCTAAATTATTTGATGTTGACTCTTCTATTTCATTTATTATATATCTTGTATTTTCAGAAAATACATTATTTATTTCTGATAAATATATCTTTGTTTTTTCTGAAATTTCTTTTAAAAAAGTTTCAATAATAATTGTTTTATTTTGATTTAATTTTTCTTCAAAATTTTCTAAAAAGCTGCTTTGAAAATTATTATTTTCTAATAATAAATTAGTGATTTCTTCTGTTTTTGAAGAAAGTTTCTTAATAACAGCCTGTGCATTTTCTGAAGCAATATGTTTAAAATTGGCTATATACTCTGTTGTTTGTTGTGTAATTTTTTGAATAATTGCATCAATAATAGAGTCTTTATAAGAACTTAAAGTATCACTTATAACAGAGCCAGTAGTTTCAGAAACATCCATAGAAAGGCGAATGAAATTATCCAAAATGCTATTTAGTTTTTCCTTAGCATCCGTTTGTTCATTTATAATTTCGCTTATTTTTTCAAATATGGTATCGCTAATAATACTTGCATTTCCTTCATTATCTAACTCAAAATACGCACCAGAGGATTTTCCCATTAAACTTGATATTGTTTGATATTCTGGAACTGGCCATAAATTTCCAATCAAATCAGAATCTTCAATTTTTATAATATTTCCTTCGTCAGTTGCATTATAAACTTCCCCAATTACTTTAATTATTTTTGTCCCCAAATCAGACTCAACTTCCTTTTCTTGCATTTCAATTATAATCGGTGTAAATATTTCCCCGCTTAATTTATAATATAGATACGCTTTTTCTTTATTTCCCTCATTACCATCTTCATATATTTCACACATATATCTTGAAAGAACGGATCTTTCTTCTTCATTTTCAATATCGGTAATTTCAGTTATAACGTTTAATTTACCTAGAATCCCGTTTCTTTCTGTTTTTGAATAAACTGGAGATACGATATGAACAGCATTATTGGCAATATTTAAAGAATCTTCAAAACTTGTCCAATTTGGAGACGAAAAACATTCTATGTGCTTACAACTTTCAGTAGAAAAACTAAAAGCAGTTAATACAATTTCCAAACAGCAACTTTTTAAAAACTTATCCATAGTGTAGTAATGCAAATATAAGTCGAGCTAAAGTCAGTCTACGGAAGAGATATTAATTATTTGTAAATATCCAAGGTAAACTTAAAAAATTGTGAAATTTTAATTAAATAGAAAAAATGATATACTGAAAAAGATTTAAAAAAGTATAAAATTTAAAAAATAATGAAATAAATAATTTCTAAAATAAAACTAAATTTTTAAACGTTTTACAAATATATTTGTTTTATTATTTTTTGAATTTAGTATAAATTTTTTTTAATAGTTAGCGCTCAATATTGAGGATTAAAAAACAGTGCATCCTGACTTATTTTTAAATTTAGCCTCATTATTATGCGTTGTTTTTTTCTCTACAGCGGCAACAGAAATGATAGGCTCTATATTGCCTGCTGTTTTTGTAAAAAAGTTTAATCTTTTACCATCGCAAATTGGGTTAATTGAAGGTTGGTCATTTTTTGTAGCTTTTTCTTCAAAAATCGTAGCCAGTATGCTATCAGACAAAGTAAAAAAAAGAAAAATTTTTATTGTCATAGGGACAACATTAAGCATTATTTCTAAAGGATGTTTCGTTATTGCAACGGGCTTTATATCACTCTTTATAGTTAAGATTTTTGATAGAATTGCCAAAGGTTTCCGCTCTTCTCCGTTTGATGCCCTAATTGCAGATATTGTTCCCAGGAAAAGCCGCGGATTTTTATATTGTTTAAAATATTCTTTTTTCACAGGAGGAGCTATTTGCGGAGGATATGCTGCACATTTAATCTTAAAAGCAACTGAAAACAAAATTCACTTCACTTTTCTTTGTTCTTTAATTCCTTCATTGATTGCTTTGATTTTATCAATAAAATATATCAAAGATCCGGTTAATAATGAAAATTGGCCAAAATATAATAAAGACTTACTCCAACATAAGGGAAAATTTAACCTTGACTCTTTTTTTTGGAAATTTTCTGCAATTTTGTTTTTATTAATGTTTGCAAAATTTAGCCCCTCTTTTCTTTTAGTAAAAGCTGTTAATTTAGGAATTCCAATAGAAAAATTACCTATACTAACCGTTATTTACGATACATGTTCCTTTGGAAGTACTTTACTAGCAGGTTTGCTTTCATTAAAAATTAAAAAAATTTCTATATTTAAAATAGCAATTATTTTTCAAGTAATTGCACATATAACAGCGTATTTTGCTAATATTGGCGGATCTTTAATTTTTTGCTGCATTCTTTTTGGAATTCATATTGGAATGGAACGAGGAACACGCTTATCAATAATCTCCTGTTTTTCTACTGAAAATAATAGAGCACTAATATTTTCAATTGATTATGTTATTATGGCTTTTGGTTTACTTTTTAGCAATATTTTAGCTGGAAAATTGAATACTTGGTTTGGCTCTTCATCGTTTTCATTTTTAGGAGGAATTTTGTTTTCTTTGTTTTCTTTGCTTTTATTGCAAATAATTACAAAAAAATTTCCCTCCAGCGCAAAGGTTTTTGAATAATAAAAATAAAATATGAAAAATTTTAAAAAATCATTAATTTTTGAAAAAAATCATCCATTTATACGTGCTTTTTTTGTTTTTTCTTCTTGGACTAGTATCAGCCGAATTTTCGGGGTTATTCGCGAAATTCTTTTAGCTAACATTTTTGGTGCTAGTGCTTTTTCAGATATCTACGCCTTTGCTACAAAATTACCCAATTTTTTCAGAAAATTTTTTGCAGAAGGGGCATTAAATGCTGTTATTGTTCCAAAAATATCTGGATTAATAGCTCAAAACGACGAAGAAAACGCCTTTAAACTTGCTCAAAAGATGTTTTCAGTTTTAGCAATATTCTTACTGATTTTCGTTGTTATTTTTGAAATAGGAATGCCTATTGTTGTGAATATTGTTGCTCTAGGTTTTAAAAAAAACAATGAACTATATAATAATGTCATTTATTTTTCCCGTTTAACTTTCCCATATATTTGGCTTATCTCTATAACTGCTTTAATGAGCAGTATAATGAATTCTTTCAATCATTTTTCTTGGTCTGCAGCAAATCCAATTATTTTAAATATAGCTATAACTATTGCATTAGTAATTGGAAAAGTATTTGAAGGAAAAATATCTTTAAATACTGTAATGCATTATATTTGTTTTAGTTTTTTATTTGGTGGTATTTTACAGTGTTTAGCCCTTTGGTTTAATTGTAAAAAAAATGGAATAAAATTAGCTTTTACTAAACCGCAGTTAACTCAAGAAATAAAAGATATTTTTAAAGCTACAATCCCTGGAATAATCGGCGCTGGTGTAATGCAAATTAATATTTTTATAGACCTTGCATTTGCCTCTTTATTGCCAGAAGGCTCTGTTTCTTATTTAAACTATGCGGATCGCATAAATCAGCTTCCCCTATCTCTTTTTGGCGCATCTTTAGGAATTTCTCTTTTGCCATCACTATCAAAGTATATCGGGCATAATCAGCAAAAAGCCCTTGAAATACAAAATAATGCCATTGTTTTTGGGATGCTTTTCGTTATGCCAGCAACTGTTGGTATATTTGTTTTAGCAAAACCAATTATTTCACTTTTATATGGGCATGGACGATTCGATAATTATGCTATTCTCCAAACAATGCTAGCATTAAAAGCTTTTGCTTGCGGCCTTCCCGCTTACGTTTTAGTAAAAATATTTTCTGCAATATTTTTTGCAAATAAAGATACAAAAACTCCTGTAAAATTTGCAGCAATTTGTGTTTTATTAAATGCAGTATTAAATTATATTTTTAGAAAATATTATGCGCATGTTGGAATTGCAGCCGCAACAGCAATTTCTTCAACAATAAATGCAATACTTTGCATTGTATTTTTATTTAAAAAAAGAAAATTTTGTTTTACTAAAAAACATATTTATAAAATATTTAAAATAACAATTTCAAGTATTTTGATGGGAGTAATACTTAATTTTATTTTACTAAATTTCTCAAATGCTAGTGGAACTATATTACAACTTTTGTATATGTTTATGTATGTGATTATTGGATTTATAATATATTTAATATTAATTTTTTTATTTGAAAAAATAAATATTTCTTAATAAAGTATGTTCTGGATTTCGGGAAGCGACATGAGCAAAACAGATAAAAACCAAAATAAAAATAAAGAGCCAATCTATTGCATCAATAGAGAAATTTCCGAAGAAGAAGCGATTTTGAGCTTGGCCGAAGGTTGGAGCACTGCTGAACCGCCCACACAAGAAATGCTGGATAACTCATATTATAAAAAAGCGTTTGAGCGGCTTAAAGAAGGAAAACTCACTTGGAACTGGGCAGCGGCGCTTGGAGGGCCCCTGTGGTTACTATTTCATAAGGTAAACAATTTCTATTTGTTGCTATTTTCTTTGTTGATTCCGTTATTATTTCCATTTTTAGCTATTCTAGGAAACAGTGTATTACGAGTAGATGTAGAACAAAGATTTAGGAAAAAATACTATCTTTGGAAAAATTACAAAGGAAAAAGTTGGATTTTTACATTAATTGTAACTGCTAACATAGTATTTTTACTCAATATATTGCCTTTTTTGAGCAATTTCTTACAGTTAGAAGATAAAAAAAAATTCTTCTTATTATTCTTTCTATCATTTTCTATACTGCCTATTTTAGGTATAAGCCAAATAGATAAGAAATACATACTTAAATCACATGATGAATACGCCATTCTTTGCAATGGCAAAAAATAACTGTATTTTAAAAAATTAAGAATCAATTGTTAGAAAGCTACACACTCAAGTAAAAAAACCTGAGCATGTAGTAATTAACCCTGTTCATGAATAATTTAATGTTCAAGGATTCGAAAGGGGTTTTCCAAATTGTCAGAATATTACTGCGAACAGGTGAGATGCAGATTCCAG
>JAITOG010000025.1 GCA_031290075.1 Holosporales bacterium
GAGTGTACTAAATAACCCTGTTCATTAATTGATTTTTACAATTTTGGGCCTCTGCGCTGCAGAGCCTTCAAAGGCCGAAAAGTTAAATGTGAACACAGTTAATGTACATGAGGGGCATTTGGGGGAATCTGTGATTTCCCCCAAATCCCCATGAGGATTCGAGCACCGGATTTGACATATACTGTGGCCCCCAAAGAATGCGGATTTTAATTGCTGCCAATCCTTGAAACCCAAGAAGTTTGAATCCGCAATTTTTTGGGGTTTGGGTATAAAACACCAGTTAAAATTATCCATGAAGACAGCTTCTAAATAATTTTTTACATTTTGGGATATCGGATATGTTGTTCTCTAGTCTTAGACGAGGTATAATTTATTGTGTTTTTACTTCTACAGAAGAGCATTAGCACTTTTGAGGATTTAAAAAAACTGCATTAAACACATATTGAACGAATCTGATATTTCTTGTAGTCTAATATTGTAGTGTATTTTTTATTTGCTGCGCTGTTATGGTGCACATTTTTGTTTTAGGATTTTATAATGAATATTAAAGCTAGTTTTTCTGACCTTTTAGAACAATCTCTTGAATCACAGGGAACTTTTGAAGGAAAAATAATAAAAGGAACAGTTGTCAGAATTCAAGGAGATATGGTTGTTATAGACGTTGGTCTAAAATCTGAAGGGCGTGTTCCTTTAAAAGAATTTGAGGCTGTTGGTTTATCAGAAGTTAAACCTGAAGATGTTATTGATGTTTTTGTGGAGCGACTTGAAGATAAGAATGGAGACATTGTTCTCAGTGTTGAAAACGCCAAACGGGAAGCTGCATGGAACGACTTGGAGAAAGCTTTTGCAGAAGGAAAAATTATTGAAGGAATAATTATTGGAAAAGTAAAAGGAGGGTTTTCTGTTGACTTTTGTTGCACTACGGCCTTCCTGCCTGGAAGCCAGGTAGATATACGCGCTGTAAATGATATTTCTCAATTACTTAATATAAAACAACCATTTAAAATTATAAAAATGGATAAGGTAAGAAATAATATTGTTGTTTCAAGAAGAGTTGTTATTGAAGACTCTATGGCCGGTGCTCGTAAAGAAGTTCTCTCCACTCTTGCAGAAGGGCAAATTATAAAAGGGGTTGTTAGAAATATAACCGACTACGGGGCATTTGTTGATTTGGGAGGGATAGATGGATTGCTGCATGCCACAGATATGTCTTGGAAACGAGTTACCCATCCTAATGAGGTTGTTACTGTAGGACAAGAACTTGAAGTTTTAGTTTTAAAATTTAGCCCAGAAACTCAGCGTATTTCTTTAGGAATAAAGCAACTTCAACAAAATCCTTGGGATGGTATTGAGAAAAGATATACTATTGGACAAAAATACAAAGGAACTATTACTAATGTTGCTGATTATGGAGCTTTTGTTGAATTGGAAACAGGAATTGAGGGGCTTGTATATGTAACGGAAATGAGTTGGTTAAGAAAGGGAACAAATGTTCACAAAGTAGTTTCGTCAGGTCAAGAAGTTGAGGTTATTGTTTTGGATGTTGATTCTAAAACTCGTCGTATGAGTCTTGGTTTAAAACAATGCCAAGAAAATCCTTGGGAACAGTTTGCAAAAAACAATCCGATTGGAAGTATTATTGAAGGAATAGTCAGGAACGCTACAGAATTTGGACTCTTTATAGGTGTTACAGATGTTCTTGATGGAATGGTCCATATGTCTGATATTTCTTCAAAACAACGGGGAGATGAGTCTATTAAAACTTTCGAAAGAGGGCAAAAAATTAAGGTAAAAATCTTAGATATTGATTATTTAAATGAAAGAATTAGTTTAGGAATTAAGCAATTAGAGGAAGATGCTAAAGAATCAGAATTACAAAAAGCAAATATAAATAAAGGAGACATAGTTACTTGTATTATTAAAGAAATAAATGATAGGGGATTTGTAGTTACTGTTAAAGATACAATAGAGGCTTTTATTAGGAAAAGCGATATTTCAGCTGATCGTAATTCTGCAAATATGTACGCAGTTGGTGAGAAGGTTGATGCTAAAGTTGTGGAGATATCTGGCCGAATTACTTTATCGATAAAAGCTAGAGAAATTGATGAAAAAAAGACTATTTTATCTAAATACGGTTCCTCAAATAGTGGGGCTAGCCTAGGTGATATACTTGGAGAAGCTATTAGAAAGGAAAAGACGAAGAAAAAATAGACTTTCGTAACTCAATTTCTTCTGCAAATTTGTTCGTCGCTTCGATGCTCGAAGTCTCATGGGGTTTGGGGGAAATCTGTGATTTCCCACAATGCCCCTCATGTATACCCAAACCCCAAAAAATTGCGGATTCAAACTTCTTGGATTTCAAGGGATTGGTAGCAATTAAAATCCGCATTCTTTGGGGGCCCCAGTATATATCTAATACACTCCGGTTCTGCGCTTCGTATGCTCCTTCAACTTTGCTAGAAGAAATTGGTTTCGAAAGGAAGTCTAATTAATTAAGGTCCCAATTTATGATTAAAAATATAAATGAAATAAAAAAAGAAATTGTTAGAATTTTTGAAAATAAAGAAAAACTATTTGATTCTATTCCTGAAAGCGTTGCTTTGGCAATAAAGCTTTTAGACCATGGGGAATGCAGAATTTGCAAAAATATAAATGGAGAATGGAAAATAGAAGAATGGCTAAAACAAGCAATTCTTTTGTATTTTAAATATTCCAATTGTGTGAAAGATGGCTTTTCCTATGATAAAATTCCTCTCAAATTTACCAACTGGAGCGAGCAAGACTTCGCCCAAGCTGAAATTCGCGCTGTCCCTGGCGCAATTGTTCGTTACGGAACATTTTTAGCTCCGAAAGTTGTTTTAATGAATTGTTTCATTAATATTGGCGCATATATTGGAGAAAAAACGATGGTGGATTCCTTTGCAACAATTGGATCTTGTGCTCAAATTGGAGCAAATTGTCACATTGCTTCTGGATGTGTTATAGGTGGTGTGCTTGAGCCTACAAATGCAGCCCCTGTTATTATAGAAGATGATTGTTTGATTGGTGCTAATGCGGCAGTTACTGAAGGGATAATTATCAGAAAGGGAGCTACAATTGCTATGGGAGTGCGTATTGGCGCTTCTGTAAAGATTATTGAGCGCACAACTAATAAGATTTTTTTTGGAGAAGTTCCTCAAAATGCTGTTGTTGTTCCAGGAACATATCAAAGCGCTAATGGCCTGCACATCGGATGCGCAGTAATTGTAGGATATAAAGATAGAGGAACTAAGATTAATGAGGAATTGAGATAAGCAAATTGTTACAATGTAAGCACAACAGCAATAGCTATCCCCAAACCCCAAAAAATTGAGGATTCAAACTTCTTGGGTTTCAAGGATTGGCAGCAATTAAAATCCGCATTCTTTGGGGGCCCCAGTATACGTCATTAATACTTCCTCTCTCTAAATATAAAATATAAACTCTTTGAGTTTGTATCATATTTATTTGAGAACTAAAAGACCCTGACGACTTTCTGGAAACTTTTTACGGGTGGGTATAACTATTATTTCCAAAGACCTTTTTTGAACACTATATAACCGAAATAACTGCAAGCAATTGTTAATATAGGGACTATTCCTAAAGCAACATTTTTTGCAACATTAATAAATTTGTTCCAACCTTCTGGATTCGCCAAAGCAAGTAAATTATCACGATGAGCCGCTAAATCCAATATCGAAGAAGAACAAGTCGCTAAAATAACTAACTTCTCAGAAGCATAAACCATACGAGTTATGTCTTGCGTTTTTCCCGCCATATCTTCAATCTTGAATATCCGCGTGTGAGGGCATAATAAATCTTGGCTTCCTCCTCCCCCTGGAGAACCATCTGATGAACTAAAGACTCCCCCAGCAAAGCAAACTCCTAGCAATGCACTTCCAATTATTTTTTTAACAAAACTCATAATAAAAAACTCTCCAAACAAAAACATAAATCATATATATATATATATATATATATATGCAAGATGTCAATTTTTTTGTGGATACTTTTTAGTGAAAATTTAGTAAAAACTCTCCATCTATAATTCAAATTTTTCTTGACCATACCAAGTTTATAGTTATTTAATAGACTTTGTACATCTAGTACCCTCCGGTTCCGTGCCCCGGATATTCCTTTAACTTCTCTAAAAGAAATTGGTTTTCAAAGAAGTCTTTTTTAAAAAATAATTTATATAATAAAGAATAAAAATCCACTGTAAAAATAAATAAAGCTATAATATGATTTCAATTAAATCTATTACACAGTAACAATATGAACTTCTACAACTGGTTTTTTATCAAATTTTTGATCAATCACTGAAAAAATATACTGTGCAATTGATTTCGTATTTGAAGGGTTATTGGTGACTATTCCTGAAAATTCTTGAATAACGGAATCATTGATATATTCCACAAGCTCGCTTATAGGCTTGCCATATTCCTCTAAACCTATAACACTAACATTAATTTTTTTAATTCCATTTTTTTCAACAATAACAGTTGTAAAAACTGCTCCTTCTTCTGATAGTTTTATTCTTTCCTTTATAATATTTCCATTAAAATTGACCATTCTATTCCCATCAACTGCCCATCTACCAACAGGAATATCCTTAATTATTTTAGGTGTTTCCCCAGCAAGTTGAATTAAAGCTCCATTATAAGGTGTTATAACAATTGGAATTCCAGATTTTCTAGCAAAATGCGACTGAGCAATAATATGTCGCGCTTCACCATGAACAGGAACCACAATACGCGGTTGAAGCAATTTATACATATCTCCAATGATCTTTATAGACGCGTGCCCAGAAGCATGAATATTTTCTTCTGAAGAAGTAATAATATCAACTTTTTGCAAAGCCAAAATATTATGAAGTTCCCCTATACTTTTTTCATTTCCTGGAATAACCCTTGAAGAAAAGAAAACAATGTCTTTTTCTCCCATTTTAACAATAGGGTGCTTAGAAGAGGCAATGCGCACTAAGGCAGAAAGATTTTCCCCTTGAGATCCTGTGCATAGCATTAAAACTTTTTCTGAAGGCATTGACATTGCCGCTTTTTCATCTATTAATTTAGGAATTTGCGTTAAGTAACCAGTTTCTTGAGCAGCTGCCAACATCCTCTTTAAAGATCTTCCAATTACAGCAATTTTCCTATCAGCCTTTTGTGCTGCTAAAATTACAGACTCAACTCTAGCAATATTTGAAGCAAAACAAGCTACTGTAATCCTTTTGTCTTTATGCTTTGAAACAAGATTAATTAAGTTCTCCCTAATAATACTTTCTGAATTTAAATTTTCTTCAACGAAAATATTTGTAGAATCGCAAAAATAAGCTAAAACGCCATCTTTTCCTATTTTTGCTAGCTTATTTTCATTAACTTTTTCTCCTATTGTTGGATTTTGATCCAAATTCCAATCTCCAGTGTGAACAACAGTTCCCAGCGGGGTCTTAATAACAAATGCTGCTGGCTCTGGAATAGAATGCGTCATTTGGATGGCTTCAATATTAAATTTACCAATATCCATTTTTTTATTGAACTTTAATTTTATAATATTAACTTTTGAAGCCCATGATTTCGTTTCTATTTTTCGCTTTAAAATAGCAGCTGCAAAAGGTGTTACGTAAACGGGGCATTTTAATATTGGCCATAAATACTCTATTGCTCCAATATGATCTTCGTGCGCATGAGTTACGAAAATTCCCTTTATTTTGGAATTATTTGTTACCGCAAATGTTGGATCTGGGGTTATAATATCAATTCCAAAGGAATTGTTAAACGTTACTCCACAGTCAATAACTAACCATTCTCCATCATGCCCCAACATGCTAAAATTCATTCCAATTTCATTGGTTCCGCCTAGAGGAAGAAAAAGTAAATCATTACAACCTGGAATATATGATGTTTTAGTACCTTTTGTTTTTCTACTCATTATTTTTTTTCCATTTATTATTTACTTTTAAATTAAGGGAGAGATGTAATATTTTCGTTTTTAAAATATTTAAGAAGCTGTCTTCATGGATAATTTAACTGAGGGTTAAAAAGGAAAAACGGAGCGCAGAACCGGAGTGTACTAAATGTACATGAGGATTCGAGCA
>JAITOG010000013.1 GCA_031290075.1 Holosporales bacterium
ATATACCCAAACCCCAAAAAATTGCGGATTCAAACTCTTGGGTTTCAAGGATTGGCAGCAATTAAAATCCGCATTCTTTGGGGGCCCCAGTATATTCCCATAATGCGGCCTTCAATTCAATTCTTAGCTCTGTGATGTTATTTGCAAGCAAATCGCTGCAACTATAAAATTTCTCTCTAAACGTTCTATTTTCTCGCTCCATTCCACCGTTATGGCCCCCCAAAGAATGCGGATTTTAATTACTGCAAATCCTTTAAAACCCAAGAAGTTTGAATCCGCAATTTTTTTTGGGACCCAGTATATTCAGTCTGTGTGCCATGTTACTATTTGTCAGATTAATTCAGGATTTTGGTATAAATTGTGCTGACAATATATTTACAAAGGTATTGCAATATTTGTTGAATAGAGTTATTATTAGCAGAGTAGAGATGTGGCTGCTAATTATAAGTCACGTCATATGAAAAAAGGAAATTATTTTTTTAGGAGGTTTATTATGGCAAAAGTTATTGGAATTGACTTAGGAACAACGAATTCATGCGTTTCCATCATGGATGGAAAATCTTGCAAAGTCTTAGAGAATTCGGAAGGTATGCGAACAACACCTTCCATTGTTGGTTTCACAGTAAGTGATGAAAAAATTGTGGGAAGCCCTGCAAAAAGGCAAGCTATTACTAATCCAACAGGAACTTTGTTTGCAATAAAAAGGCTTATTGGACGGCGATTTGACGATCCTATGACACAAAAAGATATTGATCTTGTGCCATACAAGATTTGCCCAAACAAATCTGGGGATGCTTGGGTAAATGTGCGCGGTACGGAATATAGCCCTAGCCAAATCAGTGCTTTTATTTTACAAAAAATGAAGGAAACTGCGGAAGCTCACCTTGGAGAAAAAGTAACGGAAGCTGTTATTACTGTTCCTGCTTATTTCAACGATTCTCAACGGCAAGCCACCAAAGACGCTGGAAAGATTGCAGGATTAGATGTATTGCGTATCATTAATGAGCCAACAGCGGCAGCCCTTGCTTATGGATTAGAAAAAAAAAATAGCGGAACTGTTGTAGTTTATGACCTTGGTGGTGGAACGTTCGATGTTTCAATATTAGAAATTACAGATGGAGTTTTTGAAGTAAAAGCAACAAATGGGGATACTTTTCTTGGGGGAGAGGATTTCGATAATAGAATAATGAATTACATTGCTGACACATTCAAAAAAGAGAATCAGATTGATCTTCGTGAAGATCAAATGGCGCTGCAACGTTTAAAAGAAGCTGCAGAAAAGGCAAAAATTGAGCTTTCATCTTCTATGCAAACAGAAATTAATTTGCCATTTATCACGGCAAATGCATCAGGACCAAAACATTTACAAATAACGTTAACTCGTTCAAAATTGGAATCTTTGGTTGCTGACTTAATTCAAAAAACTATAGAACCATGTAAAAAAGCTATGAGTGATGCAGGAATTTCAAATAGTGACATTTCAGAAGTTATTATGGTTGGTGGTATGACGCGTATGCCAAAAGTTTTGGAAACTGTTAAAGAATTTTTCGGAAAAGAGCCACATCGTGGTGTAAATCCAGATGAAGTTGTTGCAATTGGGGCGGCTATACAAGGAGCTGTTTTAAAGGGAGACGTAAAAGATGTTTTACTGTTAGATGTTACCCCCCTTTCACTAGGGATTGAAACGCTTGGCGGTATTTTCACAAGACTTATAGAGCGCAATACCACGATTCCTACACGTAAAAGTCAGGTTTTCTCAACAGCAGCAGATAATCAAACAGCAGTAACAATCAGTGTTTACCAGGGAGAGCGCGAAATGGCCGCGCAAAATAAAATTTTAGGGCAATTTAACCTTGAAGGCATTCCTTCTGCACCGCGCGGAGTTCCGCAGATTGAGGTAAGCTTTGATATAGATTCAAATGGAATTGTGCAAGTTTCCGCAAAAGATAAAGCAACCGGAAAAGAGCAGCAAATTCGTATTCAATCATCTGGAGGACTATCTGAAGAGAAAATAAACAAAATGGTTAAAGATGCAGAAATGAATGCTACTGCGGATAAGGAAAAAAGGGAACTTATAGAAGCTAAAAACCATGCAGAAGGGCTAATCGTTAGTACAGAAAAATCATTATCTGAATATGGAGATAAAGTTTCAGCTGATGAAAAAGCAGCAATTGAAAGAGATATAGAATCGCTTAAAGAGGCCATTAAATCTGATGAAAAATATCGTATTGATACAGCTTTAACGGCTCTTTCGAATTCTGCGATGAAGTTGGGAGAAGCTATGTATAAACAGCAGGCAGCCTCTGCACAAGCGGAACAATCTGAAAATTCTGCAAACTTTAGTAATGAAGAGCAAACAGTTGAAGGAGAGGCCAAGAGCAATAATTAAATAGTCTAAAATAATTAGATATACCCTTTCACCCAGGGCTAAGTCCTAGATACTTTTTTTTGATTGTTATACTTTGTTTGCAAATATTCTGTTTGTGTATAAAACAAGTAATATCTCAATATTCAAAATAACAATTATAAATAAAATAATGTTATAAAGCATCTAGACTTAGCCCTGAAGAAAAGGGAAAAAATTCAAAAAAAAAGACTTTATATAAAAATTGTTGTATAAAGTTACGAATTGTTTATTTTTATGAGGGCGTTATGAAAGGAATGCTTTTTGGGGTATTATTAGGGATAGGGATTGTTGGAAGTGGAGTGTGTGTGGCTAGAGAGGACATGGAGGGTTGTCGATTGCTATTACCAGAAACAACAAAAAATGGTGTAACATTTAAAAAAATTATAAGACCTGACTTAGATAATAATCTAAATTACAGTAAGTTTTTTGCTATAAACCTTGTAAGAGAATGTATTGAAAAAATAATAAGTACAGATAAACATAATTATGCAGAATTTAATATTTTAGCTGATGAATTAATACGTTTGGAATGTGAATTTAGAGATTATCTAATCTTTGCAGGTTTTGATACTACAGCTCTTGATGTAATATGGGTTTGCCTTAAGATAAGAATTCTTGAAACAGGATTATTTGATTACACTATTGGTGGGGTATTGTGTGATGATAGCGAAGAGAAAAAGCAAATGTATGCAAAGATGTTAGAATATAATGGGAAACCAATTTCAACTGCTACTTTATCAATTGCTGGTTTATATATTTACGCGTTACATAAATTAAAATTTGGCTCAAGTACAGAAACAGAATCTTATTCTCCAATATTTGAAAAAATAAAAGAAAGAATTATAAAGGAAGAATTTCCTATATGCAATTACTTTTCATGGGCAATAAAAAAAGCTATAGAGCATGAGGGAATGCAAAAAGAATACTGTTGAATATTTTATATACTGTAATTTTTGTGTTTAAATATTTTTTAATATAAGCTACTTAACTGTTTTATGTTAAGTAGCTCTGTATTTTGGGTATTTAGTTAACTGTTTAAAAGTTACTGAACTGGCTTGAGTAGGGTATTTGACAGGTTTCCTTTCAATTCCTCTTTGGAAGAAAGATTATTAACTTTTTCACAATTATTTAGTGGTACACCAGGTACTATTCTTTTATAAACTAAATATGGTGGAAACGTTAAAGAAAATTTCCAATTATTTCCAGTAACACCATCTTGAATTGCTAACGTACTACCATCATCTTTAAATGGAATTTCTTTTTTAATTGTTACATTTACAGGACTTACAGGCAGCTGTACAGAGTTTTTGTCTTTTCCTGCTGAATGTGCAAATGAACAATATGTTTTATGTGTGCCACCACCATCTATATAAAATAGATAATCATCATCAGAAGAAACTTCAATCAAAAAGCGAGCCTTACCATTTCGTAGATTAGTTAGTAAAGGATTATTAACCAATGCACCATTTAAAAAATTAGTCATTGCTACAGTTTGTGTTGTATCGGGATTTCTTTGGCTATACTCTGGCATGTTCATTTGTCTAGATAGGCCACTCAATACTTTTGAACATTTTGCACAAGGGTCAAAATGTGTATGAATATGAAGAACAACGAGGACTATATTAGCTCCTGTTATTTGTCTCTGTTTATTTCTTTTATGCGTATTTGCTTCCTGAATAAGGTGACCTATTACCTGTGGGAAAAGTGGTTGAAGTGCAGCCCCGCCAACAACTGGAGGATCAGTATCAAACAATCTTGAAATAATTTGTCCTTCACAACATCCATAACCACCCGCCCCAGCTGGTATAGGAGGTACATTTAACTGGAATCCAACACCAACTAAGTTTGCAGTAGTGCACAAACATCTCTCTATAGCTCCTAATGGAACAGTTGGGAGATAACCTGCTACTGCGGCTGCTTGAGCAGCTCTTGCAGGAAGTTTTGCATCTGCATAATACATTGATAACCCCGCTCCTGTGATACCTATTCTATTGTGAATAGCTAGACTACTCCTTGGAATAGAGATCGCTACTTGATTTTGAACAACGCCACCTGCTGGTGTATCAACACTATCTCTAATAACTTCACTATAGGCTTCTAATTCATCATTATTTGGATTTTTTATAACAATTGTAATAGCTGCTGCAGCTGCTTGGTTAGTTCCAGCAGCGTTCATTCCAACTGCAACAATGTTGCTTAAGTGGTCATGTATTCCATCTGCATTTACATTTATTCCAGCTGCAATATTAGTAAAATTAGCAAGAACAAAAGTCATATTTCCTCCTCTTCCTACTCTTGTTCCTCTATCAAAAAACCATTTTCCTGCAGGTATATCTTGTTGCTTTTTCCCAAAATCTACCGTGAATCCTAAACTATTTCTCCATCTAAACCCTTCATCGTCTATTTTCGGGGCACGTCCTTTCTGAGAAAAAAACAAATGTTGCCTCGGATCAGTAGTAGTGCCAGCAGCAGGTGCAGCAGCCCTTAAATCCTTCACAAAACACACAGCAGCCAATCCAGCTGCAAATATTCCTAATTTAAAAAATTTCTTCATATTAATATTCATAAATAAATCTCTTTTTAAAAAACTAACAAGACTTAGTGGATACTAAGAGTGTTAATAAAACAATCTCATAATTTATATATTAATTAATAAAAGTTTAAAATAAGTTAATTTTCAGAAAAAAAATTGTTTTTTAAAAAAAATACACAAAAACAACCACTTTGTGATGTAATTTCTGTTTTTCAATATTTTTGTACATCCCCAGATTATATGTCGTATAAGAACCACTCTTATATACCAGGGCCCCAAAAGAATGCGGATTTTAATTACTGCCAATCCTTGAACCCCAATAAGTTTGAATCCGCAATTTTTTAGGGTTTGGGTATAAAACACAAAACAACAAAACTCTTAGCATTATACTGAAGTGTTCGCCTAAAAAAGGCGATTGCGTTCACCAATTCCACGAACTATACCAATTCGCAGTAGAATCCTCGAATTCATCGCCTTCTATACCCAAACCCCAAAAAATTTCGGATTCAAACTTCTTGGGTTTCAAGGATTGGCAGCAATTAAAATCCGCATTCTTTGGGGCCCCAGTATAATACACATTAAAAATATATGAGAAAATCTAATATTTTTTTTACCCAAGAGACATCATATAAATACATTTTTTTTTAATTTTTATTAAATATCATGTTAATATTTAATATATTTTCTTGATTGTTGTGTAGAGCATGCTATTAGGTTCATCAAAAGAGGAAATTCGCCGTTATGTGCGTGAATTGAAACTTTTATACAAAGAAATTTTTATATCCGTTGGCATCTTTTTGATGTGTTTGGTCGCCTGGATTACAACTGGCGGAGGTTTTTGGCCCTTATGGGTTTTTTTAGCGTTTGCAATTAAAATTTTTATTAGAGTTATTTCTGTTGGAATAATTAATGAAAAGGCATGTTTTGGACGATTTACTTCATTTTTAAGTCCTGAATGGGAAGAAAAGCAAATTGAAAAATATTCTAAAATATTTGATGAAGATCAAAGATGGGAAAATGAAGAGGAAGAGGAAGAAAATGAGGATAATAAAGCAAAAAGTGATGCAAAAATAAAAAAAAATAAAGCAAAAAAAAATGATGTCTAAATAACTGGAAATATCTGTGAAAAACAAACTCTTATCATCTCAAAGATTTGTAGGAGTGATTGTATTTTTATTTATTATTTTAATAGATCAAATATCAAAATTTTTTATATGTCGTTTTTTAACTCTTGGATCAAGTATTACTGTTTTTAAATACATAAATTTTGTTTATGTAATGAATTCTGGTGTAAGCTTTGGGTTATTTAGTGATGGAAAATTATGGCAATTAGTATTAATAAACGTTGCTATTATTTTAGCTTTCATTTGGTTAATTAAAGAGTACTTTCATTCAACTCATATTTTTCATTCTATCGCAATAGCACTTATAATGGGCGGAGCAACGGGAAACGTTTTAGATAGAATTTTTTATGGAGCTGTCGTTGATTTTATTGATTTTCATATAAATAACTATACTATTTCGTTATTAAATATAAAAATTAGCAATTGGCACTGGCCAGCATTTAACATTGCAGATTCAGCAATAACATGTGGTGTTTTTCTATTACTTCTTCGATCTCTTAAAACTAAAAAATAAAAAATCCCCATTTAAAAAGGGGATTAAAAAAGTTTTCTTTTTTGAGACTAATTATTAGCAACTTCCAAAGCTTTTTTTGAAGCATCTACTAAAATTTTAAAATATTCAGGTTCGTTTATAGCTATTTCTGCTACAACTTTGCGATCCAATTCAATTTTTGCTTTGTGAAGACCATTGATAAATTCTGAGTAAGTTAACCCATTTTTTCTGGCTGCAGCATTAATTCGCTGTATCCAAAGCCCACGAAATGTACGTTTTTTATTACGACGATCGCGGTACGCGTATTGAAGCCCTTTTTCTACTTTTTCAATAGCTACACGAAAACAAGTATGAGAACGTCCTCTATACCCGCTCGCCATTTTTAAAATTTTCTTGTGCCGTGCGTGTGCCGCAACTCCTCTTTTAACTCTAGACATAATAAAACCTCTTATACGTGAAAGTAATAATCACTAACTCTTTTAGCATCGCTTGGATGCAAAAGCTTCATCCCCCTGGTATCTCTAAGCATATCTTGAGGGCGTTTACGCATATTATGGCGTTTTCCTGTAGAAGCCATTTTCACTTTTCCTGTAGCCGTAAAGCAAAAACGTTTTTTAGCACTACTTTTTGTTTTTAATTTGGGCATTTTAATCTCCTAAAAAATAATGAATAACATATAACAAACTGATAAGGCATGCCCAAGAACGATTTT
>JAITOG010000097.1 GCA_031290075.1 Holosporales bacterium
TGGTCGTCGTAGCTTCCGCTCTCTGGAATCTGCATCTCACCTGTTCGCAGTAATATTCTGACAATTTGGAAAACCCCTTTCGAATCCTTGAACATTAAATTATTCATGAACAGGGTTAAAGTCTAATTAAAAAAATTTATGCATTAAAGCATCTCTAGAGGCAAGCTCTGCCTCAAGATTTCCATTTTTAATAGAAATTTCTGATTTTAAAGCATTTAAAAATTTTTTTATAAAATTTTTATCAGAAGCATTTTTTGCATATTGATTCGCCAAAAAACGAATTATAAACATTGCATCAGATACAGCTTCCCCTTTATAAAAAGCATTTTTCATTGAAATAATGGGAAATTTTGGAGGGCTTGAACCTTGCGTATTTTGTACTTTTAAAAAAGGAGTTTCTTGAAAAACTTCTTTTGCACCAAACAAATCCTCTTTTTCGTAGGACATTTTGCTCCTATGTAATTAAATTAGAAACTGTCTTCATAGATAATTTTAACTGAGAGTTTTTAAGAAAAAACGGAGCGCAGAACCGGAGTATAGATAATATATATGAGGGGCATTGGGGGAAATCTATGATTTTCCCCAAACCCCCTGAGAATTCAAGCACCGGATTTGACGTAAAAAACACCAATTAAGAATCCATGAAGACAACTTCTTAAGTTTCACTATGGAATAGTCGCTTATATTTTTTTTTTTTACAAATGGTATTTGCACAAGAAAAAGTTCATGAAAAAAAACAACGAAATTACGGAGATTCCGGAAATTTTAAGGAAATTTGACTTTACAAATAGAATTATACAATAGACTTCCTTCGAAACCAATTTCTTATAGCAAAGTTGAAGGAGCATATACTGGGGTCCCCAAAGAATGCGGATTTTAATTGCTTCCAATCCTTGAAACCCAAAAAGTTTGAATCCGCAATTTTTTGGGGTTTGGGTATACGAAGCGCAGAACCGGAGTGTATTAGTGAGGGGCATTTGGGGGAATCTGTGATTTCCCCTAAACCCCATGAGGATTCGAGCACCGAAGCGACGAACAAATTTGCAGAAGAAATTGAGTTACGAAAGGAGTCTAATCTTAAGGAGAATGACATAAACGCACTAACTTTTGGCGGAGTTAGGGGGTAAATATTTAGATCGTATTATGGCGTAAGGGTTTTGAAAGGATTGACTTCAATCGAATTTATTGCTAAAAGACTGAAAGTGAATCAGAGAGACTTGATCCTTTCATTATACCACAATGATCCAGGACCAAACATATAGAAGGAAGGAATATATGTACAACTTTAAAAAAGTAGAATCAGAATGGCACAAAATTTGGCAATTAGCTAAAACAAACAAAACTCTAAACCCAAAAAATGACGAGAAAAAGTTGTACATTTTGGAAATGTTCCCTTATCCATCTGGGAAACTGCACATGGGACATATTCGGAATTATACTATTGGCGATGTTTTAGCTCGCTTTAAAAAGGCCAAAGGTTATAAAATTCTGCACCCAATGGGTTGGGATTCTTTTGGAATGCCAGCAGAAAATGCCGCAATAAAACATGGAATTCACCCTAAAACTTGGACTAACAATAATGTTCAAGCGATGAGGGAAGCATTACAGACAATGGGATTCACGTATGATTGGGATTACGAAGTTGCAACGCATTCCGAAGAATATTACAGTCTTGAACAACAAATTTTTCTTGATTTATATGAAAATAAGCTGGTTTATCGAAAAGATGCCTATGTTAATTGGGATCCAGTAGAAAATACAGTTCTTGCAAATGAGCAAGTTATTGATGGTTGCGGATGGCGGTCTGGGGTGCCTATTGTTAAGAAAAAAATACCGCATTGGTGCATAAAAATTACAAAATATGCAGAGGAATTACTGAAAAACTTAGAGGATTTAAAAGGAAAAGACGAAGTTCCAGGCTGGCCAGAAAAAGTTTTAACAATGCAAGAAATGTGGATTGGAAAATCCTCAGGACTTGAAATCTCTTTTGATTTTCAAGAAAAAATTGAAGATTTTGCAGAAAATGGCATTACCGTTTTTACAACTCGTCCAGAAACCTTATTTGGAGCCAGCTTTTGCGCAATTGCACCAGAACACAAATTTTCTACTTTTTTGGCTCAAAAAAATCAAAAAATTTCAGATTTTATAAAAAAATGTCAAGAAATTCCATCAACAGAATGTGCCATAAGCACAACGGAAAAAATAGGATTTGATACTGGAATTTTTGTAAAAAATCCATTTAATAAAGAGCAATCTATTAAAGTTTACATAGCTAATTTTGTTTTAATGGAATATGGAGTTGGAGCAGTTTTTGGATGTCCAGCTCATGATGAGCGCGATTTTGAATTTGCAACAAGGTATAATTTATCAATAAAATCAGTTATTAAACCTGAATCAAATAGTTCTCAAGTTGATGTTTTACCTTATATTGAAACTGTTGGAATAATGATTAATTCTTCATTTCTTGATGGGCTCAGTGTTTTAGAAGCTAGGGAAAAAGCAATTCAAACTGCTGAACAGCAGAATTTAGGAGTAAGAAAAACAATATATCGTCTGCGTGATTGGACGGTCTCTCGCCAAAGATACTGGGGCTGCCCTATCCCTATGATTCATTGTAAAAATTGCGGAATTGTGCCTGTTCCTAAAAAAGATCTCCCTGTTTTACTACCAGAAGATGTAACTTTTGATCAGCCGGGAAATCCGCTTGATCGTCATGAAAAATGGAAACATGTTACTTGCCCAAAATGCGGAAAGCCTGCACAACGGGAAACTGATACTTTGGATACTTTTTTCGAATCCTCTTGGTATTTTTTAAGATTTTGCAATCCACATTCAGTTAAGCCAATTGATAAGCTCGCTGCACAGCGTTGGATGCCCGTTGATTTATATATTGGCGGGATTGAACACGCTGTTTTACACCTTTTATATGCCCGCTTTTTCTCAATGGCATTAAGAGATATGGGATATACTGAACACATAGAATATTCAAAAGTTAACGATAGAGAGCCTTTCCGCTCTCTTTTAACGCAAGGTATGGTTTGTCACACAAGTTTTCAGGATTCTAAAGGAAATTGGTTATTTCCAGATGATGTTGAAAAACTGCCAGATGGTTCGTATATTTTATCAAAGACTAAGGAAAAAGTTACCGCGGTTCGCGCAGAGAAAATGAGCAAATCAAAGAATAATGTTGTGGATCCGGAGACTACGATTGAGGCTTACGGGGTTGACTCTTTAAGATTATTTATAATGTCCGATTCACCGTATGATAAAGACTTTCAATGGAGCACTGAATCCTTAGACGGAACTTGGAGGTATTTGAATAAAATGTGGAGATTTTGTGAAAATATACAAGAAAAAATGAATTTTTCTGAAAAAGATTTAATAATTTTACCAAAAAAGGAAATTGGGGAAAAAGAGGCAGAATTATTAAAAATTGCACATACGTATCTTTCCAAAATTACTAACGCTTTAAATCAATTTTCTTTTCATACGGCTATTGCTTTTCATAGAGAATTAACAAAAGCGCTTGAAAATTATGATTTCTCACAGGTTATAAAAGATGCTGCAGCGGAGGCTATTTATATTTGGTTAGTAACTATTTTTCCATTTACTCCACATTTTGCGCTTGAAGCTTTTGAGATTTTATTTAAGCCAAAGGAAATTCATATTGATTTTTTATGGCCAGAAATCCGCGAAGATATTATACAAAAGGAAAGCACCACAATAGCTGTTCAAGTTTGTGGAAAACTTCGCGGGACTTTCAGTGCACCAATAGGAGCAGATGACGCCTTTTTGCATGAGCAAAGTCTAGCGCTTCCTGCTGTGCAAAAATTCATTAATGGAAAACAAATCAAAAAAGTTATAATCATCAAAGATAAACTTGTAAATGTTATTGCTGATTAATTTCATTCAAATACTATAGTAGGATTCATTAACAGCAGGATCAATTTTTTCCTCAATTTTGTTTTCAATTCCTCATGGGGTTTGGGGGAAATCACAGATTTTCCCCAATGCCCCTCACGCACGTCAAAGTACATTCCGGTTGTTCTGCGCTCCGTTTTTCCTTAAAAACCTTCACTTAAAATTATCCATGAAGACAAGCTCTTAGTTTTTACGAACGTCACTGTAAAATTCTTCTGCAAAACAATAATATTTGTTATACACTCCAGTTATCGTATGAAAATATCAAACAATATGCCGCGCCTTATTGATAGCCGTTCAGTTTTTGAAGGGGATTCTAAAATAGAGCAAACTCTTCGCCCAAAATATCTTAGCGACTTTACAGGGCAGGCCGCAGTTTGCGAGAACCTGTCTGTTTTCATCAAAGCCGCAAAAAAAAGAAAGGAAACGTTAGACCACGTTTTGTTGTTTGGCCCGCCAGGATTAGGAAAAACAACATTAGCACAAATTGTGGCAAATGAGCTTGAGGTAGATTTTCGAATGACTTCAGCTCCGATTTTAGCAAAATCCGGAGATTTAGCTGCCATTCTTACAAATTTAGTACCTAATAGTGTTTTTTTTATTGATGAGATTCATAGGTTAAATACAGTTGTCGAAGAAACTTTATATTCTGCAATGGAAGATTTCAAGATTGATATTCTAATTGGAGAAGGAGCCGGAGCCAAATCTATTCGTTTAGATCTCCCGCATTTTACACTTATTGGAGCAACAACGCGTTCTGGGCTTTTAACCCAGCCATTACGTGAGCGATTCGGAATCCCTATACGCTTGAATTTTTATGAAACCTCGGATTTAGTAAAAATTATAAAGCGGGCAGCTCACATATTGAATGTTAAAATTTCCGATGAAGGCGCAGAAGAAATCGCTAAAAGATCACGAGGAACACCAAGAATTTCAGGGCGTCTGCTACGTCGTATCCGTGATTTTGCTTTGGTTTCTTCAAAAACAGATCAAGCAGAAATTGATCTTAGTGTTGCCAAAATAGCCTTAGAAAAATTGGAAGTTGACCATTTTGGACTGGATTCCCAAGATATAAAGTATTTACGCATAATTGCTGAACACTATAACGGCGGCCCTGTTGGTATCGACACAATAGCAGCAGCGCTAGCTGAAGAGAGCGACACAATAGAGGACGTTATTGAGCCATTTTTAATTCAACAAGGTTTTATAGGACGAACTGCAAGAGGGCGAGTTTTAACAAGTATTGCGTATGAGCACCTAAAACTCGACCCTCAAGGTTTATTGCAGGCTAATTTATTCGGAAAAAAACCTACTTAAAAACAATTAGCAGATAAACAAAATACTTAAAAATTAAAAGGAAATCCTATAATTCATACTTAAATCTTTATTAACTATTTTTCGAAAAAAAACTCCTTATTTTCCCTTTCAAATCTCTTATTTTTTCTTTTCCATGATCATATAAAAACCTTGATAACCAAATGCTACCAGTAATCAATGCAGTTTTTCCAATTCCCTTCAGGAATAAATGGTTTTCAGTCCAACTATTTATAATACGTGAAAGATATGGCTGAAGTAAAAATACTGGACTTGTTACTAAATTTTTTCCAACAATGTCAATAACATTTTTTAATCTTGTGCTATAAGTAATTTGGATTTCTCCTTCTTTATCCCCACTTGTACTAGATTCTTGAATTTCTACTTTTCCTGCAAATTCGTTCTGCTCTTTGCATCCTTCAACTTTGCTAAATGGTTCCAAAGGAAGTCCAAAATATTCTATCTCTGGTGCAGTTTCGCAATATCCTTCTACACACAACAAACATCCTAAAAACACAAAAGCTATATATTTCTTTAAAAACATAATTTTTCCCTAAAAAAACTCCTTAGTTAATTGTAACTATAATAATTTTTAAAAGTAAACAATAAAAATTATTTACTTTAATTTTTAAAAAAAAATAGCAAAAGCGTTCAACTTTTCTCTCTTTTTTTTTACAGAATTAAAGGAGAACCTTAAATAAGAACCTGTCTTCATGGATATTTTAAGTGAGGATTTTTAGGGGAAAATGGAGCGCAGAACAACCGGAGTGTACTTTGACGTACATGAGGGGCATTGGGTAAAATAACAGATTTCCCCCAATTCCCCTCATGTATATAATACATTCCGATTCTGCGCTTCGTATGCTCCTTTCCTTCAACTTTGCTAGAAGAAATTAGTTTCGAAGGAAGTCTATTATTTCACTTTTTGTGGATTCCTTATTTGAATATTTAATTCTCGCAATTGTTGCTCTGTAACAGAAGATGGGGCATTCATCATTAAGTCCTGAGCCTGTTGATTAAATGGAAAAGCGATAACTTCCCGAATGTTTGGCTCATCTGCTAATAGCATAACCATTCTGTCGATTCCAGGAGCGCAACCGCCATGTGGTGGGGCTCCAAACTTAAAAGCATTTATTAATCCTGCAAACTTTTCATTTACAGTTTCTCTACTGTACCCCGTAATTTCAAAAGCTTTATATAAAGTTTCTGGCTCGTGATTACGGATAGCCCCACTTGATAGCTCAATACCATTACAAGCAATATCGTACTGGTAAGCTTTTATTTCTAATGGATTTCTTGTCAACAAAGCATCAAGGCCACCTTGAGGCATAGAGAAAGGGTTATGTGAAAAAATAATTTCTCCTGTATTTTCATCTTTTTCAAACATAGGATAATCAACAATCCAACAAAACTCAAACTTATTTTGTTCAATCAAATTAAGTATTTGTGCAATTTTGGTTCTTACTAGTCCTGCGTTTTTTGCAGCTTTATCAACAATTTTATCAGCTACAAAAAATATAACATCCCCTTCTTTGGCACTAGTTGTTTCATACAATGTAATAATCCCATCTTCATCTAAAAATTTGGCGATTGGACCTTTTGCTGTGTTTTCGCGCGAAATAT
>JAITOG010000115.1 GCA_031290075.1 Holosporales bacterium
TACAACATGAATTTTAAAGCTGCAGAAATGTATGTATCCAGAACTTTATCTGATCAAAATTTTCAATTAAATGACCTTTTTTGGCGCTGTTATGTAGGGTTAGTTTTTTCATTTTTAAAGGAGAAACATTGCCTAAAAATTGGGGATTTAATTCAAATTAATATAGACTATACTTCTATTAAAGATGATTTCTTAAAAATGTCTTCATGGATATTTTAACTGGTGTTTTTTATGTCAAATCCGGTGCTCGAATCCTCATGGAGTTTGGGGGAAATTACAGATTTTCCCCAATGCCCCTCATGTACATTTAGTACGCTCCGGTTCTGCGCTCCGTTTTTCCTTAAAAACCCTCACTTAAAATTATCCATAAAGACAGCTTCTTAATTCTTTCTGCCTCTTTAACAATTGCAGAAGAAAAAGGAATATACCGGGGCCCCCAAAGAATGCGGATTTTAATTGCTGCAAATCCCTTGAAACCCAAGAAGTTTGAATCCGCAATTTTTTGGGGTTTGGGTATAGTAACAAAAAATCATTTTTGCTAAATTTAATTGTCTTTATTTTTTTTATACTTTCCAAAAAGGTGTTACAATGCAGAAACAGTGCAAATTTTTTCTAATTGGTTTGTTTTTATTTATGAATACAGATTTAATGTCAAATACTCAGTCTTCAAATACATCTTCTAATGTTACGGCCAGTACATCAACATCAAAGCCTATGCCCAAAAAGGAGAAGAAAAAGACAGAAATTTCCTCAATAAATAATTTTCAAATTGAAGTGCATGATGTAAAGACTAGCCTACCTAATAATATTTGGTTTATACCTTCCAAACATCAGTTTATTTCAATGTCTGTTATTTTTCTAGGAGCTGGAGCAAAGAATGTTAATCAAACTCATCCAGCATTAAGCATGTTTTTAGGAATACTTAATAAAGGATGTGGAAATTTTGATCAATATCAGTTTTTGAAAAAAGTATATGATAATGGAGCAAACCTTAATTTTTATATGGGAATAGACGACGCTTTTGTATCTTTTTGGGCTCCTATTAATTCATATGAAGAACCTTTAAATTTTATTTCATCAATATGCCTTTCCCCAGTGTGTCCAAAGGATCAATTCGAAAAAATGAGACTTGATATAAGGAATTCTTTTAAAGAGTCTCTAAAATCTCCTAAAACTCATTTATGGGAAGCATTTCAAAATGCATTTTATCCGGAAAGTCATCCATATAGGGCTTCTTTGCAAAGTGTAGAAAAAGATATAGACCTAATAAGAGTGAATAATATTCGGGAATACTTAAATTTCTTAAGCCAAGAAAACGCAATTGTTGTTGTTTTAGGGCCTCGTGAAAAAGAGAAGGAAATTGTTGAAAATATTGAAAAAATGCTTTTAAAATTTCCTCCAAAAGGCAAGCCAACCGTTTCAGAATATGGAGAAATTAAAACACCAGAAAAAGATATAAGTGTTTATTTTGACATACCCCAAACTATGATTTTGGGAAGATTACCAGGTTTTTTCTACTCTGATCCTGACTATTATGCAAAAAAATTAGCTTTAATGATTGTTGCTGATGGAGCTTTAGATACAATGTTTTTTAAAGAAATTAGAGAAAAAAAAGGATTGGCTTATTATTGCTATGGAACTGATATTATTAATGAAGGTGATGCGTTTTTGCAATTTATTATTGGAACGCGAAATGAAACACTTGAAGAAGTAAAAAAAATAATTAGGGAAATGATTTTGAATATTTCTAAAAATGGTGTTTCGAAAAGTGATTTTAACACAGCCAAAAATATGATGCTTGGAAACATGGTTGTAAATTTAGATTCAAGTCCGAGAATTGTTAATTTTTTTGCAGAAAATCGTGCAACGGGAAAAAGTATTGCAAATATAAAGGAAATAATTAATTTATGCAAAAAATTAACATTAAGTGATATTAATAAAGCTTGTAGGCAAATTTTTGATCCAAGATTATTAAGATTTGTTTCTATAGGAGGAACAGTGGAAAAATAAAGGAATTAGGAAATAGTGAAAAACAAGGAGCCAATAATGAAAAAACTATGTAAATCTGTAGCTTTATGCAGCGCAGCGTTAATTGGAGCAAACGAAATGGAAGGATTAAGTAAAGGAACTGAGTTAGAGTTAAGGCAAATGAATGAAAAAAAAGTAAAAGAAAATAGAAATAAAAAGAATCCATTATTTGGAGCAAAAACTAAAATATTAAAAAATGGATTAGAAATAATAGTTGTTGAAGATGTAGGAATTCCTCGTATTAGTATTGGTGTTCTTTATAAAGTGGGTTGTTGCGATGATCCAGAGAATATATTTGGAATATCCCATATGACAGAGCACATGTTTTTTCATGGATCTAAGAAATATCCAACTTACAGCAAAATTGTAGCTGATATTGGTGGAGATACCAACGCAATGACCAGCGAAGATTTTACTATGTATATAGTAGACTGTCCATCTGATGCCCTTGATTTAGTTTTAGATATTGAAGCTGACAGGATGGCTAATTTCCTATTAACTGATGAGAAAATCTTTCAGAAAGAGAGAAATGCTGTTTTGGAAGAACGTCTTATGAGAATAGAGAATCGTCCGCTTGGACTTGCTATAGAATATATTAATAACTGTTTATCTCCTCAGCATCCGTATGGAAAAGACAGCGGTGGTATGCGTCATAACATTCTTGCGTATTCACGCGAAGCGATAATGGAACATTATAAAAAATGGTATAAACCTAATAATGCATTACTTATTGTTGTTGGGGCAGTAAAAGCTGAAGATGTATTCAGCAAAGCTGAAAAAAATTTTGGAAATATAAAACGCGGCAATGTTCCGAAACGGGAGAGAGTAAAAAATGCAATAACTAAAGAACTATATCACACAATCCAATATTACAGCGATAAAGTAGAAAGCGAAAAAATTATTTTACTCTATAATAATGCCCCGCACCACTCTGAAGGGCTAGCAAAATGCCTTGCGTTTAATATAGGATTGGATACTTTGTTTGATGGTGTTGTATTTGAATTTTGTCGATATTTTATGAACAAAAAAGCACTAGTTTCTGAATTTGACGATGTATATGAATACAGAACGTTAAATCCCAAACCATTTATTTTACAAATATCTTTAATGCCAAATATAAAAAAAGAGAGATTTTTAAAAGAATTTGAAAAAAAAATAGTAAAAACTGTTAAAAATGGTATAAAAAAAGAAGAATTTGAGCGTGCTAAAAAAGGTAAAATTACATATTTAACTTATAGAGCTTGCGATGGTCATCGAAAAATTAGAGAAGAATTCATTGATTTAGCAGTAGGATTAACAATAGACGATATTGAATACGTTAAAGAAATAATAGATTCCATTACTTTAGAACAAGTAAATGCTGTTTTAAAGGAAGTTTTTGAGAAAAAACCTGATGCTATAGTTAAAATTTCTCCAAGTACATCATCGTAAAAAAAATAAGATAGGTAAAATATGGGAGATAAAATTTCAGATTTGTCTGCAAGGTCTCTCGAGATTTTTCGGGAATTAGTTGATGCGTATATAGAAACAGGAGAAGCCGTTGGCTCGCGCTTGCTCTCAAAGCGTTCTTCTATGACGCTTTCTTCAGCTACAATCCGCAATATTATGGCAGATTTGGAGGATATGGGATTATTATATGCTGAGCACACCTCGGCAGGACGCATCCCTACAGAATATGGGCTTCGCTTTTTTGTAAATGAATTACTAGAAATTTCAGATTTTAACAACTTTAAAAATGATTTAGTTTCAAATTTAATAAACTCTGAGGGCGAGAACACAACTGAAATTTTTGAAAAAGTGATTTCTATTCTTTCTGGGCTTTCTCAGTGCGCTGGAATTATTTCTGCTCCCAAAACAAATCCAATTATTCGGAAAATAGATTTTATACTACTAGGGCAAGATCAATTGCTTATTATAATTGTTTCCGATACAGGACAAGTAGAAAACAGAATAATTCAAACATCGCTTCGCGCAGGAAGCAGCCTGATGGAACAATTATCAAATTATACATCAAATAAATTAATTGGTCATACTTTGTCTGAAGGAATTAAAATTATAGAGGATGAACTTTTAGAGTATAAAAATGATTTAGACTCTGCTTCTTCAGAATCTTTGAAACAAGGTGTAGAAGCTTGGAAAAATGATGATTCAATAAGTGGCACTATGTTTTTAAAGGGGCGCGCTAATTTACTGGAAAATATAGATAACGTTGAAGAACTTGGTGATTTACGTAATTTATTTGAAATAATGGAAACAAAAAATACTATGCTACAATTGCTTAATTCTGCGGCAAAAGCTGACGGAATTCAAGTTTTTATAGGATCAGAAAATCCTTATTTTAAGGTATCGGGCTGTTCTTTAATATTATCGCCATATAAATCAAATGATAACCGTATTATAGGAGCAATTGGTATTATTGGCCCGGCATATATGAAGTATAGGGAAGTTATTCCTTTAGTTAATTATACTTCCAAAATTATTAGCAAGCTTTTGAATAAACAAATTTGGGGAGGGAGAAAAAAATAATATACCCAAACCCCAAAAAATTGCGGATTCAAACTTTTTGGGTTTCAAGGATTGGCAGCAATTAAAATCCGCATTCTTTGGGGGCCCCAGTATAGACTTTGAAAACCAATTTCTTCTAGCGAAGTTGAAGGAGCATCCGGAGCACAGAACTGGAGTACATGAACGGCCACTAACCAGTAATTCGATATGACACTAAATTACTTAATCACATTATACACGTTAAAAATATACGAAAAGGTTTAGAGAAACAATTTTATTTAAATTAGTGAAGTCGCTAGTTTTGCCGCTTGGTCCTCAGTTATTAATGCTTCAATAACTTCATCAAGCATCTCCCCTTCAAGAATTTGCATTAATTTATACAGCGTTAAGTTGATTCTATGATCCGTAACGCGCCCTTGCGGGAAATTGTAGGTTCTTATTCGTTCAGAGCGATCCCCAGTTCCAACTTGGTTTTTCCGCTCTGCAGCTCGTTCTGCACGGATTTTTTCATTTTCTAGATTATAAAGCCTTGCCCTCAAAATTTTCATGGCTTTTGCTTTATTTTTATGTTGAGAACGATCGTCTTGCTGGGCAACAACTAATCCTGTTGGAAGGTGGGTAATTCTTATAGCACTTTCCGTTTTATTTACATGCTGACCGCCTGCTCCAGATGCTCGGTATACATCAATTTGCAAATCTTTTTCGTCTATAGCAATATCAACATCTTCTACTTCTGGTAAAACGGCCACCGTTGCTGCTGATGTATGGATTCGCCCGCTAGCCTCTGTTTCTGGAACTCTTTGGACTCTATGAACTCCAGACTCAAACTTTAAACGCGAGAAAACGTTTGTTCCCGTTACGGAAATAATGGCTTCTCGGAGTGATCCATTTCCTGTATCCGTACTGCTAAGAAGCTCAAACCGCCAACCTTTTAAAATTGCGTAACGTTGATACATACGCAGCAAATCCGCTGCAAACAAACCAGCTTCATCACCTCCCGTTCCTGCTCTTATTTCGACAATAGCATTGCGTTCATCATTTGAATCTTTTGGAAGTAACATTACGCGAATCTCATGGTTTAATGCTTCTATTTTTTCCTTTAACAAATAGATCTCATTATTCGCCAATTCTTTTATTTCTGAATCATTTTCTAATGCTAAAAGCTCAACTTCTTTCAATTCATTTTCTGTTTTCCTTAAAATTTTTATTAAATCAGCAACCTTTGAAAGATCAGAAAATTCTTTAGAAAGCACTTTTAGCTCTCCTGGGTCCATCTTTGCTGACCTGGAAAGTTGCTCATTTATTTCTTCATAGCGTTTTAATACTTGATCTAATTTTTTCTGAATTGACATTATATTTTTTTAAATTTATTAATATTTCTAATTTGATTTTACCATGTGTATAACATTTTTGAAAATCTTTCTATTTTTAAACTTTCTCCACCAACAAGAACGCCCCCAACACTTTTAATAGATAAAATATCAATATAGTTATTAAGTGTTACAGATCCTCCGTAAATAACTGTTAATCCTGTTTCTTTTTCAATGAAGTTATGGATTTTTTCAATTTCCTTGAGAATTGGAATTTTCCCCGTCCCTATTGCCCAAATTGGTTCGTAGGCTATTACTGTATTGTTATTTAAAACAGATTTAAGAACTTTTATTTGCTGAGAAAGAAAATCTAAAGTTTTCCCACTTTCATAAGTATTTAAATCTTCACCAACACACACAATTTGGTTAATCCCTGCTTTTTGAGCATTCTCGATCTTAGTTTTTATCGCAGAGTCGTAATCTCCAGATTTTCTTCGTTCGCTGTGTCCAATTATTACAAATGAACAACCAATATCTGCTAATCTTGAACAAGAAATATCCCCAGTATGCGGACCATTTTCAAAAACAGAACAATCTTGTGCTCCAATCTTTGCAAAAGAAGCAAATTTTTGTATAGAATAATCAATTAATGTAAAGGGAGGGCAAAAAATAAAATTGAATACAAGCTTTAGGTCTGATAAAGAAATAGCTAAATTATCAATAAGCTCCTTAGAGCCATCCATTTTCCAATTTGCTGCAATAATTTTCACTTTTCAAACTCAGGAAATAAAAAAAAATTTAATAGACTTTTTTCGAAACCAATTTCTTCTAGCAAAGTTGAAGGAGTATACGAAGCGCAGGACCGAAGTGTATTAGTATATACTGGAGCCTCCAAAGAATGCGGATATCCTTGAAACCCAAGAAGTTTGAATCCGCATTTTTTTGGGGTTTGGGTATACATGAGGAGCATTTGGGAAAATTTGTGATATCACCAAACCCCATGATGATTCGAGCACAGAAGAGACGAACAAATTTGCAAAAGAAATTGAGTTACGAAAAAAGTCTAATAAATTAACTTGTCTAGAACAAAGCTTCGCAAAAATATGCTGCATAGAATTTTAAGGATTTCGGTGATCGCACTGTTTTTTATAGCACCTTTTCAAGGAATCCACCATACAAAATGCCCAGAGATGGAATTGAACCAACGACACAAGGATTTTCAGTCCTTTGCTCTACCAACTGAGCTATCTGGGCGCCTTCTTTGCATTTCTATATCTAGCTTAAAAAGATGCAACACGTCAAGCAAAAAACCCCAGCTATTAAAATAAAATTTTTAATAGCCGGTAAAAAAACACTTTATTTGCCATTAACTGAGTCTTTCAAAGTTTGACCAGCTTTAAATTTTGGAACTTTGCAAGCAGGAATTGAAATTGGTTTTCCAGTACTTGGATTCCGTCCAGTGGTAGCCTTTCTCTCACTTACAGCAAACGTACCAAAACCAACAAGCCGAATATCCCCACCACTTTTTAGAGTTTTTGTAACAACTTCAATGAAGGCATTCAAAACACTCTCACATTCAACTTTTTTAACTCCAGCGTTATCCGCAACAGCAGAAACTAATTCACTTTTATTCACTTTTCACCTAAAAAAAAAACAATAATTACTCACCTTCTTGCACTCTATAACGAAAAATAGTTCAAAAGCAAGTATTTCTGTGTTTTTTAAATTCATTTCTTTTAAAAGGTAATTTTTAATTTTCATATATTTTTTTATTGTAATATAATATATAAATACTTTATATATTTGATTTACATATTTTAAATTAATAAAATATTTTTTTGAAAGCAGGTATTCTTTGATATTTTTTTTGAATGGAGCAGAATAAAAGTCTCTGTAAGTACAGAATTTTATTGACCAAATCGCAACCTTGATTTAACATTAAAATATTGGTTAAAGGGCCTGTAGTTCAGTTGGTTAGAACCCCCCGCTCATAACGGGGTTGTCGTGGGTTCAAGTCCTACCGGGCCCATTCCATTGTTTTCCTGTAAATACAAATAAATGGGTTTTTATAAAAAAATCATTTCAAACACGCGTTTTTTCAGAATAAGACAACTTTCAGACATCCCTAAAGCGTTTTTTGTTATTTTGCTAGCAATTATGGCAGTAAGTCTTATTCTCCTATATTCTGCAGGTGGTGGTTTTTCTCAGTGGTGTGAAAAGCAACTCATTCGTTTTATTGTAGGATTTTTAGCAATGTTTACGCTAGCAGTAATACCAATTCGCTTTTGGTACACTTTTTCCTATATTCTATATGCAGTTTCCCTTCTTTGTCTTTTGGCAACATCACTTATTGGGGTTATAGGGTTAGGAGCACAACGTTGGCTTAATCTCGGTTTTTTTCAAATTCAACCTTCTGAATTTATGCGAATTGCCTTGATTATATCCTTAGCTCGGTATTTAAGTGATAATCCTAATCTATGTCTTAAAAAATTGATAATCCCAACTGTTTTAGTTGCATTGCCTACTGCTTTAACTATAATGCAACCAGATTTGGGAACAGCTATGCTTTTATTAATAGGCAGTGGCGGATTATTTTTTTTAGCTGGAGTTAGTATAAAGTTTTTTTTGTCACTTTTGTCACTTTTTTGCAGTTCTTTACCATTTCTTTGGTTTTTCTTACATGATTATCAAAAAAATAGAATTTTAATGTTTCTAGATCCACAAAGAGATCCTTTAGGAGCTGGATATCACATAATTCAATCAAAAATAGCTATTGGTTCTGGAGGCTTTTGGGGAAAAGGGTTTTTGCAGGGAACTCAAAGCACTTTAAATTTTCTTCCAGAAAAACAAACTGATTTTATTTTCACATTATTAAGTGAGGAATTTGGTTTCTTGGGGATTATTTTTCTTATAGTTTTATATTGCAGTTTGATTTTACTAAATATTTCCTTTTTTTATCAAACAAAAAACCTCTTTAATCGCCTTGTTATTGCAGGTTTTACCCTTTCTTTTACATTATATGTAACAATAAATATAGCTATGGTAGTAGGATTTTTGCCTGTTGTTGGAATTCCTTTACCTCTTGTTTCATATGGAGGAACATCTTTAGTAACCATTATGGCAAGTTTTGGAATGATCTTATCAGCAACTTTTCAAAGAACAAAAGCTAGCTTTGAATAGACTTCTTTCGTAACTCAATTTCTTCTGCAAATTTGTTCGTCGCTTCGATGCTCGAATCCTCATGGGGTTTGGGAGGAATCACAGATTTCCCCCAAATGCCCCTCATGTATCTAACACACTCCAGTTCTGCGCTTCGTATACCCAAACCCCAAAAAATTGCAGATTCAAACTTTTTGGGTTTCAAGGATTGGCGCAATTAAAATCCGCATTCTTTGAGAACCCCAGTATATGCTCCTTCAACTTTGCTAGAAGAAATCGGTTTCAAAGGAAGTCTAATATAGCATTAACCAAGATACAATCAGAAACAATGGAAGTAAAATAACACTTGCATAAGCCGCGTAGCCTAAAAAGCCTGGCATTTTAACCCCGTATTGCTTGGCTATTGTTCTAACCATAAAATTTGGAGCATTTCCGATATATGTCAAAGCTCCCATGAAAACTGAACCAGCAGAGATAGCCATTAAAATTTTTGCTCCTTCATGCATTAAATAATTAGCATCTCCAGCCATTTTGAAAAAGATCAAATATGTTGGTGAATTATCAAGAAAAGCAGAAAATGGGCTTAAAAGCCAAAAGTACAAAAATGCTGCATGTTCTGAGCTTAAAAGAGCATTTCGTATGGGAGCAAAAAATGGATGCCCTCCCTTAAGCATCGCAGCAACAGGTGCCATAGTAAGAAAAATAGCTAAGAAAAAAGTGACAACTTCTGTTAGAGGAGCCCATACAATTTTTTGCTTTTCCATTTCGCTTTTTGCGTATTTTGAATGAAAAAGAGATATTAAAACAATAAGTAAAAGCCCAATGTCTCTTATTAAATTTTTATATGAAATACTTACATTAAAAATTTCAAATGCATTTTTTTTCGGTAATGCTCCTGTACAAGCAACAAGTATTACTATAAAAAACATTAAGCATACATTAAATTTTCCTGTAATTTCTACAATAGGCAATTTATACATATTATTATTGCGATCAGCAACAAATTTTTCCTTTTTTACGTAAAATTGATCAATGATTCCGTACAAAATAAGAAGGGCAACGGAAACTATTAAAAACATAGGAAACAAGTGTGTTGCAGTCCAAAAGAAATCAACCCCTTTAATATACCCCAGAAAAAGAGGAGGATCTCCAAATGGTAACAAACATCCTCCGATATTCGAAACTAAAAATATAAAAGCCATCACTGTCTGAATTTTGTATTTTCTATTTTTATTTGCTTCTAATAGTGAACGCAAAAATAATATTGATGTTCCTGTTGTTCCAATGAAATTAGAAAAAATTTCACCTAAGAATAATATAATAATGTTTACTTTAGTTGAACCTTCTCTATTAATTTTAATATGAATTCCATTACTAATAATAAATAGTGCTCCAATTAATAAAATAAATGGAAGGTACTCACGAGCAAAAATATATGTAAGAAGGTGAATTGTATTTACTTTCCCAAAAGAAATAAAGCAAAGCCAAGTTGATATTAATACCCAAAAGGCTAAAATTTTTTTTTCATTTTTATGCCATAATTTTGGAATCAATAGCGGGAAAAAAGCAATTGATAAAAGAACGCCAATAAATGGAATAACCGTTTCTATTGGTGGAAGCATTTTTGTAACAAGGTTTCCTGCAGCGTCGCAAAAGTTAGGAAAAATACAAAAAAGTAGTAAAACCTTAAAAAAAGTCAAAAAAAAACAGTAATTTTTCTTAAAAAGATTAAGCATCTAAATTTACCACTTTATCAGCATTTTCTTGTATAAACTCACGTCTAGGCTCAACAACATCTCCCATCAACATAGAGAAGATATCATCTGTTTCCTCAATATGGGTAATATTAACTTTTAAAAGAGTCCGAGCAGAAGGATCAAGCGTTGTTTCCCAAAGTTGTTCTGGGTTCATTTCCCCAAGTCCTTTGTACCTATTTACTGTTAATCCCTTTTTCCCTTGAGTTAATAAAGCATTTATTAACTGTGTTGGTCCTCTAACTGATATTTTAGATCCATCCCTCAAAACATATTCTACAGCACCATTAGTAAAAATTTCTTTAATTTCCTTATAATTTAATATTAAAGCTTGAATTTCAGGCATATTTATAATCTCATCGTCAAAACTCCATGATTCTGAAACACTAGCAATAGTTCTGAAAATTTCAATATTTGATGTATTTTTATTTGTTTTTTGATCATTTTCAGAAGCTAATTGATCACAAACTACAAAATTTCTAATAATTTTCCATTCTGCGCGTTTTGATTCATCAATGCTTTTTAAGCGTGCAGCAATTGCATCAAGATCAGCCAAAGCTGGATGCTCAAAATAACCTAAAAACCAAAGCTGCTCAAGTATTGAAGCATTATTAAATCTGCGTAGTACTTTATCTATTAAAGCTTTTACTACAGCTATTTTATTAATACTGATGCCATAAAATGAACTATCTCCAATAGCTTGACCTAGCAAGTAGTTTTCCATAGAATGCTCATCTTTTAAGTAAACTTCAGATTGCCCTCTTTTTACACGGTAAAGGGGAGCTTGAGCAATATAAAGGTACCCGTTATCTATGAGTGGCCTCATGTGCCTATAAAAAAATGTTAAAAGCAAAGTTCTAATGTGACTTCCGTCAACATCAGCATCGGTCATAATGATCACCTTGTGATAGCGCAGTTTTGAAACATCAAATTCATCTTTTCCTATTCCTGTTCCAAGAGCAGTTATGATCGTGCCAATTTCCGCAGATGAAAGCATTTTGTCAAAGCGGGATTTCTCAATATTTAGTATTTTTCCGCGCAGTGGCAAAATCGCTTGAAATTTCCGGTCGCGCGCACCTTTAGCTGACCCTCCGGCCGAATTTCCCTCAACTAGAAAAATTTCACTAAGAGAGGGATCCCTTTCTTGGCAATCAGCCAATTTTCCAGGAAGAGAAGCTATATCAAGGGCGCTTTTGCGTCGAGTTAGTTCACGAGCATGCCTAGCGGCTTCGCGTGCAGCCACAGCTTCCAAAATTTTTGCCAAAATTATTTTAGCAGGAGCCGGGTTTTCCTCAAACCATAAATCAAGAGCATCCGATAAAACGCTTTCAACGCAAGGGCGGACCTCCGAAGAAATCAGTTTATCCTTCGTTTGCGATGAAAACTTAGGATCTGGAGCTTTTATCGAAAGAACACAGGTTATTCCTTCTCGAATATCTTCTCCAGTTATACAATCTTTTAAATCTTTATTTTTCCCTGATAATTTGGCTGTTTGATTTTTATTAATATAATTTATAACGCATCTTGTTAACGCATTTTTAAACCCTGCTAAATGGGTTCCCCCATCGCGTTGTGGAATATTATTTGTAAAACAAACAATGTTTTCATGGTAGCTATCAGTCCATTCCATGGCCATATCAATTATAATTCCATCCTTTTGTCCATGTGCTTCAATTATTTTGGGCTGTACTGAACTTTTGGTTCTATCAAGATGCTTCACAAACTCAACAATTCCGCCATCATAATGCAAAACATTAGAATGATGAGGATCTTTGCGCTCGTCAATTACAGTGATTTTCACACCTGAATTAAGAAAGGCAAGCTCACGCACACGATGTTCAACTGTAGGATAGTCAAAATCTAGCATTTTGAACGTATTTGCAGAAGGCCAAAAACGCACTAAAGTTCCGTGCTTATCTTCAACTTCTCCAATAGCAGCCAACGGAGCTTCTGGAACCCCGTCATGAAAAGTAATTTTATAGACTTTGCCATCTCTCCAAATAGTTAAGTCAAGAGTGTGAGATAGCGCATTAACTACAGAAACCCCAACACCGTGCAATCCTCCAGACACTTTGTATGAATTTTGGTCAAATTTTCCACCTGCATGAAGCTGGGTCATTATAACCTCAGCAGCGGAAACGCCGAGATCTTTATGGATATCTACAGGAACACCTCGACCATTATCTTTAACAGAGGCTGAACCATCTTTATGCAAAGTAAGGATTATATCATCACAATATCCTGCTAGGGTTTCATCAATAGAGTTATCAAGAACTTCGTAAATAAGATGGTGTAATCCCGTTCCATCATCTGTATCTCCAATATACATTCCTGGACGCTTACGAACGGCGTCCAATCCTTTTAATACTTTTATAGAATCTGCATTATATTGTGTATTATTTCCGTTATCCATTCTAAACCTCTATTTTAATTTACAAACAATAATTTATACTCGCATTACTTACCAAAAAAGATTGAGAATCTTTTAAAGATCCAAATGATTCTGCATCTGTTCCCGAAAAAAACACTTGAAGCCCATCATTATTAACCTGTCTACAAATTTCATAAATTTGTTCAAACAAAGCAACACGATGTGATAAATCCAAGCGAGCAACTATGTCATCAAGAAGTAATGTAAGGATTTTATCATTTTTTTTCAATTTTTGGTTAACAAAAGACAAAATTACTGAAATAAGCGTAATTTTTTGTTCTCCTGTTGAACAATCCTTAACAAGACGATTATTCTTTAAATGTGTTACAACCCAATCACTTCTATGGCATCCAAAGGTTGTCATCCCACAAATTTGATCTTTTTCTCTATTTTTCTCTAAAATTTGTATTATTTCATCTTTTTCAATTCCTTCTGCCTTTCCTTCAATTTTGCTTTCAAATTTTGGAAAAAGTTCAATATGAGCATTTTGCCCAAATTTTAGAATTTCAACAAAAATATTACGCGATTTTGAAATTAAAATGTTTTTTTCCGCCATAATTTCTTCCAAAGAAGAAAGCCAACGAGTATCTGGAACGATTTCTTTTTTTAAAATAGTTAGGCGCTGTTTCATAGCTTTTTCATAATCTTGAAGGTTTTTACTATGAATTGGAGAGTAAGATGAAATAAAATCATCAATAAATTTTCGTCTAATACTTGCAGAATCAGAAAATAAATGGTCCATTGATGGAGTTATACTAATGATATTAATATATTCATGAAATTGAGAGGCGCTTTTAACAGGGGCATCTTGGATTTTGAAAATTCTACGCACGTTGTTATTTGCTGTAGAAGCTAGTCCTGTTGCAAGAGATATTTGTCTATTTAATGTAATTTTCACTGCCCATTGGCCATTTATTGCAACCGTATTTGATATTTCTTGCACTGGGCAGTTTTTTAGGCCATTTCCAACGGCAAACATAGAAATGGCTTCCAGTAAGTTTGTTTTTCCTGCTCCGTTTGGGCCGTAAAAAACAATTATTCTTTTTTCAAAGAATATATTTGCATCAAAATAATTCCTAAAATTATGAACATAAATACTAGAAATCATAGCAATTTTGTCCAAATATAAATTTTGGCATTTAGTTTTCAAAAAATTGTAATTCTATCAACTAATTTTCGCTAACTTTTTTTTCTTTCTTACCAGCGATTTTTTCACTATCTATTTTGAAAAACGCTAATAAAGGAGCAGAAACAGCTATGGATGAGAAAGTTCCAAATGCTATACCAGCAAAAATAGGTAAACTGAATGCTCTAATTACTTCTCCTCCAAAAAAACATAGAGCCAAAATTGCCAAAAGGGTGGTTCCCGCCGTAAAAATAGTTCTTGATAAAGTTTCATTTATACTCTTATTAATTAATTCATTTAAATGCATTTTCTTATATCTTTTTATATTCTCTCTAACTCTATCGAATATAACAATTGCGTCGTTTATCGAATACGAAGCCGTTGTTAGAATAGCAACAATCGAGGTTGCATTAAATTCTATTTTAAACAAAGCATACATACCAAGTAAGCAAATGCAATCTTGCGCCAATACAATAAGTCCGCACAAAGCAAACTGCCACTCAAATCTAAACGCAATATATATAGCCATTGCAAGCAAAGCCAAAATAACTGCTTTAATTGCATTCTGAACCAATTCCTTTCCTATAGTTGGACCGATTGTTTCAATTTTCCGATAAGAAACGTTATTACCAAGCGTTTCTTTTACTTTTTCAACAACAGCAGCCTGTTCTTTTTCAATATCATCATTAGCAACCTTTTTATCATTCCTTTCAAGCCTTATAACAATATCCTTTCCATCTGTTCCAAGCTGCTGCAATGTGAAGTCACCACTATATGAAGCTCCAAGTTTTTCTCTGAGTTGCCCAAGGTTTGGAGAGCTGGGAAACCTTGCTTCTATAACATAGCCTCCTTTAAAGTCTATACCATAGTTAATTCCTTTTATTATAACGGAAAACACTGATAGTAATACTAATGCAGCAGAAATGCAAAAAACAAAACCTTTATACCTCATAAAATTAATATTAACGTCGTTTGGAATAAATCTTATGCCCATAAAATAATCACCTTTTTAAAATGGAAGTTTTTTTAATCTAAAAACGCGAACAAACGTAACCAAAAATATTTGTGTTAAAGTAAGCGCAGTAAACATTGAAATAATAACCCCTAAAGCAAGTGTAATTGCAAACCCTTTTACTGATCCTGTACTGTAACTATACAGTATCCATGCTCCAATAATTGTTGTTAAGTTAGAGTCAAAAATTGCCGAAAATGCACGTTTATACCCTTGATCTATTGCTGCTAATAGGCGCATTCCTGTTTGCCATTCTTCCTTGATCCTTTCAAAAATTAAAACATTTGCGTCAACCGCCATACCAATTGTTAAAGCAATTCCAGCAATTCCAGGAAGAGTTAATGTTGCTCCTAATAATGAAAGTCCTGCAAACAGTAATGTAATATTTATAACTAGTGCTAAATCCACCAGTGTTCCAGCAAACGAATATACTATCAACATAAAAATAGCAATAATTACGAATGCTAGTATAGTGGCTGTTTTTCCAGCTGCAATGGAGTCAGATCCAAGACTTGGCCCAACTGTGCATTCTTCAACAACTTTAAGAGGAGCAGGTAGTGAACCCGCTCTTAAAAGTAGGGCCAGCTCATTTGCTTCAGCAACCGTGAAATGCCCGCTAATTTGTGCATTCCCACCAGGAATTGCCTCTCTGAATACAGGAGCACTTATAACCTTATTATCCAGAACAATTGCAAATTGCTTGTTTACATTCTTTGATGCTTCATACATTTGCTGTTTACCAATATTATTAAATCTTATACTAACAACAGGTTGACCACTTCCATCAAAAGAGGCTTGTGCATCAATCAAAGTATCCCCTTGAATAATAATTTGCTTTTTTATTGGCATATAAACAACAGTTCCATCTGGTCTTTCTTCAGGCAAGAAGACTACACCAACTGGAGGAGCTGGAAGATACATTTTTGCTCCCTTAGCTTCCACAATAGGTTGCACTGATTCATCAGCCCACTGAAAAGATAATTTTGCAGTTGTTTTTAATAAACGGCGGATTTCTGTTGGATCACTAACTCCAGCTAGCTGTACCACAATCCTGTTGTTTCCTTGACGCTGAATGTTTGGCTCTTTCATTCCTGTTGCATCAATACGTCTGCGAACAACCTCTATTGATTGCTCAACAATTCCAGTGTTCCTTTTAACTATTGATTTATCCGATAATACAGCGGAAATTGAACCATCTTCTTGCACAGAAACAATTAAATCCTTATCTATTTTCTTAATAAACTTAACTACTTCCTCATTTACAGAAGAATCTATTAAAGAAAAGCTAAGTAAAATCGCATCTTTTTTAGATTCCAAACGAAGATTTTTATATTTGATTTGTTGTTTACGTAAAATTTTCCGTACTTCATTTAAAATATTTGATAAATATTCTTTAGTTACCGAATGTATATCTACTTCTAACTGAATATGAGATCCTCCGCTAAGGTCCAATCCAAGATTAACAGTTCTTTGAAGCCATTTAGGTAAGCTTTGACGAATTTCATCAGATAATAAATTGGGAAAAGCAAATAATCCTCCTAGCACGCATACGCATACAACGAAAAAAATTCTAAATTTAGAAAAAACTATCATATTAACTCAATCTCTATCCCCTTAACTTTCAAAGTATAGGAAAAATGACTAAAAAGCAAAGTCCATCATTTTTTTAGTTTACTATAAAAGAATGATTTAAATCAATTTGTCTGTATTATTTTATTGCCTGCCTTACGTTTTTTTTAAATCAAGTTTTTTTGTATTCAACACTTCTTAGAAGCTTGTCTTATTATATCCCCCTTCACCTAATGATTGAGGATTTTTGCTGGAAGACGAAAGCGAAAAATAAAAGCTTGATCTTCTTTAAAAATCCTCATCATTCTTTGTACTTCAAAAACTACAATTGCCCAATAACAAACTAAGTAGTAATTTAAAAAGATTCATATAATGTTTTTATCCTAACCTTTAACGGTCGGCGCTAACAACCTCCTTAAACCTGCAGAACGTGCTTCAAAATATGGTGTATTCCATCCCCCCTCACCTGTAGCATCTCTATTTGCTCCAGCAGCAAGTAATATTTTAACAACTTCTGTATGATCATTCATAGCTGCAAAATGAAGTGGTGTATATCCAATAAAATGAGATAGTATCGTCGTGTCAACAACATTTACATTTACTCCAGCTCCAATGAATACTTTAATAATTTCTGGATTCCCGTAAACAACTGCATGATGAAATGGGGTAAATCCAAATTTATCTTTAGCAAGTAATATAGCAGGTGTTGTATCCCCTCTAGAAGTTGTAAAATGAAGTGGTGTATCTTCATCTTTAGCATCTTTATCTGCTCCAGCAACAAGTAGTACTTTAACAACTTCTGTTTGCCCTTCAGAAGCTACCGTTGGTGTCCTTTCATCATCAGCTTTAGCATCTTTATACCCATTCGCAGTAGAATCCTCGGATTTACCGCCTTCTAATTCAGCAGGATCGCTAGAGAATTCAGACTGCGTTTTATCGCCATTGGGTATATTTGCTCTATTTTTAAGTAATAATCTAACAACTTCTGTACTACACCTATTAAAAATTGCTAAATTAAGTGGGGTATCCCCTCTTTCATCTATAGCCTCTTTATTTGCTCCCATATCAAGTAATACTTTAACAGCTTTTTCATTATTATTCCAAAATGCTACATGAAGTGGTGTACTTCCATATCTAGTCCTAACCTCTATATCTGCTCCCAAAATAAGTAGTTTTTTAATTTCGTCTTCATCATTATTAAGAGCTGCTAAATGAAGTTGGCTATATCTCCCCTCTTCCGCTTCTATCATTTTTTTTTCCATCATAGTATTAGCTGTCTCGTAGGTGAAGATGTTTACTCCAACAACAAGCAACAGCGTAGTTTTATAAAATCCTTTCATTTTTCTATATCTCCTTTAAAATAATCTAACCAAACAACGATATAATTAATATAACAATCATAGTCACTATAATAATGTTCTTTTCACATTTCAAGTAAAAAATGAAAAAGGTTTTTTAAAAAAGTCAAGAGCAAAATACGGAGTTTGCAAGTATTTATCTAAAATTTTATATATTTTAAAAATCTCAAAAGCATAATGATCTCTTGAATCCCCCAGTTTTACTTAGCAAATATATTGTATTTTATTAAAAATTAAGTAAAATCTTATATAAAAAAATATTTTTTCTGTATGGGCTATTTTAATTATTGAATCTATTACTTAGAAGGAGGATCATGAAATTAGTGAGGGAAGAAGGCATTCATCATTATTGTTTGGCCTAATGCTCTCTTCTTTGGCTCGCTAATAACGTTATTCGGTTTAGGAAAATTTTATTTTTTATAGGGGGTTATTATGACATAATATTTGCTAATTCTTTGTGGCTTCTTTAGAAGTTGAGCAGTTCAAGCTTGAAAATTTATTTGCTCATACACCTTAGTGTGTTAGGGCGCCCTGCGTTTTATTTATTGCTCGTTTTGTGTTTAGGTTTTAGGTTTTTGTTTTGTTTATATTTAGGCTTTTGTTTGGGTTCAGTCATATTTCATAGTCATATAAACAATAATATATATGAGTGTTTAAAGGAGAAAAAAAATGGAAAAATTAAAATTTAAAAAAGTTTTCAGATAGAAAAAAAATTCTTAAGAAAATTTTTTTTCAGATAAAAATAAAATCTAAAGCTTTTAGATCTTAGGGAGTTCATTAACCAAACATGAATGCATGGAAATTTGATTTCAAATAAGACTACTTTTTGTTAGATCTACGCAAAAATGCAGGAATCTCTAAGTCGTTCAAATCATCTTCAGCAACATAAGTATTTCCTTCTTCTTGATGTTCCTGAATATCCCGACGTTGAGATTTTAAATGCCTAGTGCCAGTTATGCGCTCTAAAAAAGAAAGCTTTACTTTTTTTGGCGAAATTCCTAAATTTTTGGATGGTTCTTGTTGAAATTTTTGATTAACCCCTTGTTCAGGCTTTATAACTTCCTCAAAAGGTAATTGCTCCGGAACAGTATGCACGGCATCCTGATTGCTTACAAAAACATTTCCTTCATGTTTTATCAATTCTTCTTCAGGCTCGTGTATTTGTTCGTTAGCGTATATTGGATTATGCGCAGAAAAGCTTTGATTCCCTCCACCAAACGCTTTCCTAATTAATCCGCTAAACATTGGACTTTCAGACTCTGGTTCTTCCTCTTCTATTTGCTTTTCCTTTGCTTTTCCAATACCCGTTGCAACAACGGAAACTCTAATTTTTCCCTCAAGCCTATCATCAAATGTTGAACCAAATATAATATTCGCATCTCCTTCTATATCCTCTCTTATGCGATTTACAGCTTCATCAACTTCAAACAAAGTAAGATCATAACCTCCTGTTATACTGATTAAAACCCCTTTTGCTCCTTTTAAAGATACATCATCAAGTAATGGATTTGATATTGCAGATTCAGCAGCGTCAAGCGCACGGCGCTCTCCTTCAGATTCACCTGTTCCCATCATAGCATTGCCCATTTCCGCCATTACGGCTTTAACGTCAGCAAAATCTAAGTTAATTAGCCCTGGCATAATCATTAAATCAGTTACACCGCGGACTCCAGAATACAAAACTTCATCTGCCATTTTAAAAGCATCTGCAAATGTTGTTTTTTCATTAGCAACTCTGAAAAGGTTTTGGTTTGGAATTACTATTAACGTATCAACATGTTTTTGCAATTCAGAAATCCCTTTTTCCGCTGCTGTTCCCCTGTGTGCTCCTTCAAAGAAAAAAGGTCTAGTTATTACTCCTACAGTTAAGATCCCTGCTTCTCTAGCGATTCTAGCAATAACTGGCGCTGCTCCAGTTCCAGTTCCTCCGCCCATTCCAGCTGTAATAAAAACCATATTACTGCCTTGTAATCTAGGCAAAACTTCATTTATGGATTCTTCAGCTGCTGCTTTCCCTATGTCAGGCTTTGAACCAGCACCCAGCCCTTTTGTTATGTTTGGACCAAGTTGTAACCTATTTTCCTCTTCAACTAATGACTGGTCTAGCGATTGAGCATCGGTATTAGCTATTAAAAAATCGACCCCTTCCAATTGCGCCCGAATCATATTATTAACAGCATTACAACCAGCTCCCCCTACTCCAACAACAGTTATTTTTGGGCGAAGACTAAATCCGCTAGACATTCTTTCTCCATAAAAAAACGAATTCTCTCTTTTTTTTTATTATAGTATTAAAAAATATAAAAAGTCTATTATTTAACATATGGGCATTTGTCCTTTTTATGAATTCTTAAACACAAATATAAACATATTATTTTTAAATTTTTGTTGCATATACTGGGGCCCCCAAAGAATGCGGATTTTAATTGTTGCAAATCCTTTGAAACCCAAGAAGTTTGAATCCGCAATTTTTTGGGGTTTTGGCTTAACACCCCAAGAAAAAGAGCAAAAAAAATCCATTGACAAAAGATGATGAAAAGGAAAAGAACAACAGAGAATTAGCAAATAATAGAGTAGATAACGAAAATGTAATAGGAATAGTAAAAAGATTTAAAATAATATCTGATAAATATAGAAATAGAAGAAAAAGATTCGGATTAAAATTTAATTTGATCGCTGGAATTTGTAATTTGGAGAGTTGAAAATGAGTTTCGAAAGAGCTCTAATATTATTTTACTTGCTCCATAACACATTCTCTATGCATAACATGTTCACATCCATAATCGCACACATACCACCTATTATAATCTGCAGTTCCGCAAGTAAAAACTTTTTTTTCTGCTAAATCATCCTCTGTTCGCAATTTTTCAGGAGCTTTTATTGTTCCATTAGTTTGTACTTGGCTATAAACACAGTATGGTGGAAATGTATTGCGAAAAGTCCAATTTGCTTTGTCAGCAGCATTGTGCCAATAAGGAATAATTGTTGGGTTATCTATTGGACTAGGAATACGGATTACAGTAGAATTAGCTTCTAATCCATCCCTTCCAGCACATTCTGCATGAGCACATCTTTCGTTGATACTATAGTGTTTATCACAAGATACCTCTACAAGGAATTTACAAGAATGGCTTTCTAATTGTTGTTTTAATACTTCAAATCCATTACTATCTAGGAATGCTTGAAGAGCAGGAAAAGCCTTAATATTATTCATAGCATAAGACACAGCAGATAAAACTGTTGCTGATTTTGCACATGGTGCCATTTCTGTGTGTAAATGAAGAACTATTAGTTTTACCTTTTTAAATTCATTAGCCAAGTTTCTTTGACCATCAGCTGGAACATTATTGAGGTTTGCTTTCAAAAGTAAATCCTTTATTGTTTTAGCAAAAAGATTTTCATAGTCTGTTCTATATGAAAAATCTTCTTTGAAAAGATAGCTTTTTAAATCTTTTAATACTTCTAAGTCATTCTTATTAGTTCCTTCTGAAAGCTGTACACCTTTTTTTCCATAAACATCTTCAATATCTTGAATTTTTCCTTTTGCATTGCTTGTAAGGTTCTTGAGTAGGCATTCGATTATTTCCTTCATGTCAGTCATATCTTCATTTTTGTAAGATTCAACAAATTTATGATATGAATCAATAAATTCATAAAACCCTAATTTACTAACGGACTTGACAACTGGTGAAAATAGTCTAGCTATTAGTAAATCTTCTGAACACGTGCAACGACCGTACATACTTTCATTATCTGGACCAAAAGTTGGAAGTCCAAATTTTTGAAAGCTGTTATTACAGTAGGAATCTAAATTTCCTCTAACATTATCGATTCCGAAATCCAAATATGGAAGCACACTACTTTTGATAAGTGCGTTACGATTATCTGTAATTCCCCTTACTGAACTTGAAATATACTGAATTTGTATTTCTTCATATGTTTCTGGAATATGGTATAAATCATCTATAATTTTACTATATGCATGAAGTCTTTTTGTATTGTCTTCAACAACAATTGTGATTGCTGCTACTGAAAAGTTTAGACTTTTCATATTGTCAATATTTTCTTTTCTTGTATTAGCAACAAACTTACTTAGTTCCATATGGATATGGTTTGCTGGAATAACCGATATTGTCCGTCAGGGCTTTTCAATTCTCAAATAAAAAATCCCCAAATGCGATAAAGTGTAGTATAAAAACAGATAAGGAAGTATTTATGAAATTATAATAAGAATGGTTACTTTAGCAAATGTTTTTT
>JAITOG010000020.1 GCA_031290075.1 Holosporales bacterium
TTATAATTCCATAAATACTTCCTTATCTGTTTTTATACTACACTTTATCGCATTTTGGGACTTTTTATTCGAGAATTGAAAAGCCCTGACCCAAACCCCAAAAAATTGCGGATTCAAACTTCTTGAGTTTCAAGGATTGGCAGCAATTAAAATCCGCATTCTTTGGGGGGCCCAGTATATAGTAGATTCATTAACAGCAGGATCAATTCTATCCTCAATTTTGTTTTCAATTGAGGATAAGCAATTGATGCTATTGATCCTACCGTCTGGCGTTTCTACTATGCTTGCTATAATTAATTAGGCTAACAACGTCTTTAAACTTGCAGAAGGTGCTAAATCACGTGGGGTATCTCCACCTCTATCTCTAGCCTCTTTATCTGCTCCAGCAGCAAGTAATACTTTAACAACTTCTGTATGCCCTTTAAAAGCTGCGTAATGAAGTGGGGTATCTCCACGATTATTTTGAGCATTTACATTTGCCCCAGCCTCAATTAATACTTTAATAGCTTCTATTTTCCCATTCCAAGCTGCTATAAAAAGTGGTGTACTTCCATCCGTACCTTTAATCTCTCTATTTGCTCCAGCAGCAAGTAATGCTCTAACAGCTTCTGTATGCCCCAAAGAAGCGGCTGTATAAAGTGGAGTAATTCCATTACTTTTTCTAACGTTGACAAAAGCATTCATATAATCAGAAATTAATTTCTCAACCTCTTGGCCATTTCCTCCGGCAACTGCATCAAAAAGTTGACCTACCTCTTTTCTAGTAAGAAATTCTTGTGAATCAGTAGCTTGATCAATGTTTGCGTCACCTAATTCCCCGCAAAAAAGATTGCTTATCCCTAACTCCAATAATGAAACAAGCGCCGTAGTTTTATAAAATCCTTTCATTTTATATACTCCTTTTTTTAAAAAATAACTAAGTAAGTAATTTGTAATATTAATACAAATAATTATTATCCACTATATATAAATTATAATATTAATTCTTTTCACTTTTCAAGTAAAAAAATGATTTTTTTTTTAAAATCAAGAGTGGAATGCGGAGTTTGCAGGCCTTACATCCCTACAAAATAAATCTCAAACATTTTCATTTTGATTTTTAAGTAAACCATTTTTCAAATTTTCGAAAAATTCGATTGTATACCTCTTTATAATTTCCTTTCCAATCGAAAATAAGAAGCTGTCTTCATGATATTTAAAGTGAGGGGTTTTAAGGAAAAACGGAGCGCAGAACAGGAGCGTACTTTGACGTACATGGGGGCATTGGGAAAAATCACAGATTTCTCCCAAACCCCGTGAGAATTCAAGCACCGGATTTGACGTATACCGGGTCTCCCAAAGAATGCGGATTTTAATTGCTGCCAATCCTTGAACCCCTTACGCCCCTGCATAAAAATATCTCTTCTAAATCCCTGTTTACAAGGATCAATTTTTTTTAAAAGTCGAAAACACGTCTTTAATATTTTTTTTTATTAACTCAATTTTTTTAACTACATAAGGGATAGTACCAAGATCTGATTTATTAATATCAGATTCTATTTTTTTAATAATAAGCCCAGGATTCAAATAATTTTTTAATTTCAAAAAATTAGAAATCGATTCTTTAACTAATTCTAAATATTTAATTGCAATTCTTTTTTCTATAGTATTTATTATTTTTTTTGTCTCTTCAATTTCTTTTTCAATTATTTCAATTATTTTTAATATAGACGGATTATTTGGAATTTCACTTTTTGATTCGAATAGCTCTTTTACTGAACTATTTACACTTTCTTCCGTGTAGATGCTAAAAGGAGAGGAAATTGTTCCTTTCATTCTTGCTATAATCTCTATTATTGTGTTAAAAAATTCAGTTTCAAGATCTTTGTTTATCTTACCTTCTTCTTTTACCTTTGCTATAATCCAATTTGCTACTTCTGTCTTATCTTCAACACTTTCTCCTTCCTTAGTTTCAGCAAAAAGTATATTAAAGAATGCTTGATTTAAAAGAGGGTTGAGAAATATTTTTTCTAAAAGAGATCTTTTTTCTTCCAGATTAAATTCCTTTACTCCTTCAATGGCTTCCGATATTTTTTTTAAAAGATCAAAAAAAATTTTAAGATGTGGATACTTCTTGTAAGTTTGACAAAGATTTATAAAACGATCAGTTATTTTATATAAAACATCTTTACAAGAGTATAATTCACTCGGCCTTAATTTATAAAACATAATAAGTAAATTTTCTATATTTAACACTTCCTGCTGAGAAGCATATTCATTACAATTTGAAAACAATCCATTACAATTTGAAGACGATTCTTTTATAGTTTTTAAAGCAACATTTAGTATATCTCCTAATTCTTGTTTCATTTTTTCATTAGAAACAGAATTCTTATAGAATGTACTATTATTAGTCTCACTACAGCTCTTATAATAAACTACATTACATGTAAAACGATAATCATTTATTAAAGTTTGTATAATCTCCCCTAATGATCTTTTGTTTAATAAAGGAATAAGATTCTCTGCAACAGTTTTGGAATTATTTTCCTTAATCAAAAGATTTTTGTGATCTTTTTTATATATTGAATGGAAAAGGTTAGTTTTCGAATTCAACATACTACTAAATAGAGGACACACACTTTTTACAACCTCACGATTAATACTTTTTTCATCAAACAAAATACTTTTCGGACGGCCAAAAGATGTTTTTTCTGTCCCCTCTTCAGAGATATACCCATTCGTACTAGAACCTTGGATTTTTACCCCGCTCAATTCTGTAAATTTACTTAATACATCTTTTATTAACTCCTTATGCCAATCAAGGTCTGTTTTTGCAAATTCATATGGTCTGTATTTTTCATCTTGTATTTTTTTCAAAGAATCAGTTTTATTTTGTAAAAAACTAAAAAAAAATCCTAACCTCTGAAGCAAATTTTGTTGTTCTTCTTCTGATAAAGATTTCCTAATTTTCCAAATAAAATCATTTTGTCTATCTTCAATAATAAAATAGGTTCCATTTATATTAAATGGAGTTATTCCAAACATATTTATTTGTTCTTCTGCGTTTCTTAATATAGTTTTCCTTCCCACTTTATCTTTTGAATAAATACTTGTATCTACAGATGCAACAGAATAAACATATATAGCTTTTGCAACAATTTTTTTGTTTTTATTATAATCTTCAAAACATTGTTCAAATTGCTGTTTATGTTTATCAAAAAAAACAACACTTGCAAAACCATTTTCTATTAAATATAAAAATATATTACATAATATATTTTCTACTTCTTTTGTTTTTAAGTTAACTTTTTCTAAAATGTCTTTTATTCTATCAACTATAGGATCCATTTTTTCTGGAACTAACATTGGGTAAAATAAATCTGTAAAATCAATATTTGGTGAATTTAAAATGCTAAAATTTCGTATTAAATCCAAATTTCGATAAAAATATTCTCCAAGCAGCATATAACGGCTAGCATGACCACATTCATGTAAAAAAGTCCTAATATTATTAAAGGATGCATCTAAAGTTTTCATTACAATGGCATTTTCTTTGCAATTGAAATGTTCTCTATTAAAGCTGTCTGTATTAGATAAAATTCTTATTTCTAATGTATTTTTTTTGTCAATTTTATTTTCAGTTGAATTTAATATACTTACAGTTAATAGTGACATTATTCTTTGAAACCCAGTTGAAGTTTTAAGTAATTCCTTTAAAAGAATTTTAAATTTTTCTTTGTCATTACATAATAATTTTGATAGGTTAAATACCCCAGAAATACACAAGTCAACAAGTTTATTCAATAATTCCTCATTATTGTGAATCCAAGACAAAGTTTTATTTTCTCTTTCTGTGTTTTCATCAGCAAATGTTTTTTCACCAAATTCTTTAAGGATACCAAATTCTTTTTCACCTAAAGTTTTTTCTGCATATTTTTTGATATTTGGCCAAGATAAATCTATTGAATAATATTCAAGATTATTTTTGGTTTTAATATGTGTTAACCCAAATTTTATACTAAGCTCAAACAATTTTGGAACTATATTTTCATACTGTAAATAAATAGTAGATGTCATATACATATTATTAATTATTTTGTCATATTCTTTAACAGAGATAATATTCCTCTTATCTTTTTTTTCAATAGATGGAAGTTTTAATTCAGATGATGTTCTTTTTAATTTTGAACTAGAGCTTGCTTGCCCAAATTCAATTGCTAAACTAAAAATGTTAATACACAGACTAATAAATAGTATATATTTTTTAAAAAACATTTTTTACTTAATTTTGATTAACGTTACATAATATATAATATACATAATATAGTTTAAAAAACGTTAATTTCATGCAGAGTCTTTCAATTCTCAAGTATTAAATGTATAGAATTCCTGTAAAACCTACATTTAAATCGAAGATCCGTTATTGAAATATTCAACATTAAAAGCTGTCTTCATGGATATTTAAACTGAGGGTTTTAAAGGAAAAACGGAGAGCAGAACCGGAGTGTACTAAATGTACATGAGGGGCATTGGGGGAAATCACAGATTCCCCCAAACCCCATGAGGATTCGAGCATCGGATTTGACGTATACTGGGGCCTCCAAAGAATGCGGATTTTATTACTGCCAATCCTTGAAACCCAAAAAGTTTGAATCCGCAATTTTTTGGGGTTTGGGTAAAAAACACCAGTTAAAATTATCATGAAGACAGCTTCTTAATATTTTTTTAATTTTTCATATGTATAATGCTGAAAAATTACTTATTGAAACTAAGTAAGAATTACATGTAGCATTAATATATGGGGGTTCTAAAAAGAGAAAATATGAAATTTTTGAGTACAATTTTAATTGGGGGAGTAATATTATCTTCAGTTTGTATATGTGCTGAGGAACGGCCAAATGGCGATAGGCCATTAGAGGAAAAAGATAGAGCAGTGGCTCTTGATAGGAAAAGAGGATTATGTCCTCGTCCTATAGTCTATCTTATGCAAGAAGGACAGAGGTCCTATATTGCAGAGAGTCGCGAAGCACTTTCAGCAAGAATCAGAGAAATGGTAGAAAAAAATTTACAATTTTATATGGAAAATGGCTTTAATACTTTATCTGTTATTAAACAAAGAAAAATTTTAGATGCAATTAAAACACAGGTTATGACAGAATTAAATTTTGAAAAAACAATTTTAGTAGAAGAAAAAAATGAAGAATTTTCTAGATTTTTAAGAGCTCAAATATATGCAGCCGCGCAAGCAGTTACTAACCTTCAAGAAGGAGTTGATTACCTTCAAGAAGAAGTTCATCAAGGAAATCAAGGAATAAATGAAAGAATAGATGGCCTTGAACAAGAAGTTCACCAAGAAAATCAAGGGATTCAAGGAATAAATGAGAGATTAGATGATCTTGAACAAGAAATTACTCAAGGGATTCAAGGAATAAATACGAGAATTAATACGCTACAAACAATAATTAATGGTTTAAGCGGAAAAAATTTAACAAATACAATAGCTATTAATGTACTTAAATCACTTACAGTATTAGCTTCAATTGTTTTAACAATTCGTTGGTGGGGGTTATTATCTTTTAAAACTTACTTTACTAACACTGCAGTAATAGTTGCATGCTTTTATCATGAGAAAGTACTTAAGATTGTAAAAAATTGTGCCCCTATAATAAGATATTTAATACCATTTTGGAATATAGGAATAGCTGAAGCAGCTGCTGAAGATCCCTTGGATGTCTGAAAGAAAAAAAAATTAGACTTCATTCGAAACCAATTTCTTCTAGCAAAGTTGAAGGAGCATACCGGGGCCCCCAAAGAATGCGGATTTTAATTGCTGCCAATCCTTGAAACACAAGAAATTTGAATCCGCAATTTTTTGGGGTTTGGGTATAAGAGCAAAATTGTTATTATTTCACT
>JAITOG010000090.1 GCA_031290075.1 Holosporales bacterium
TTTATCAAAAAAATAAAAGGCTTGTTTTCTACTGTTAAAAAAAAATGATCCTTGTAAACAGGGGTTTATAAGAGATATTTTTATGCAGGGGTGTAAGGAGCCCTGGTGCCCCTAAAGAATGCGGATTTTAATTGCTGCTTTTTTGGAGTTTGGGTATAAAAGACCCATTCATCAACCAAGGAAGTGCAATGATATACCCAGAAGGACAACCGTTTAACCATTTATTTCACTTCATAAATATCTGAGAAGTTACGGCAATAATCATGATAGTCTAGACCAAAGCCTATTACAAAAACATTTTTTGCTTCAATCCCTACAAAATCTGCTTTTTTAAGGCCATTTTTCTTTTCTCCGCATTTCTTATCTAATAACACAGCTGTATATACTTTTTTAGCGCCATTTTTTTTATAGAAATCAACTAATAATTCTAAAGTCTTCCCAGTATCAAGAATATCATCAACTAAAATAACAACTCTTCCTGAACAATTAATATTTGGCTTTGTTCCCCATTTTAACTTTTCGCGCTCTTTGCCTTTGAAACTTGAAATATATAAGCAATCAACCTGTAAATCAAAATCAAGCTTTGTTAAAAGCTGCCCAAAGAAAGGTAAGGCTCCTTTTAAAGTGCATACTATAATTGGGTTTTCCCCTTTAAATTTTGCATTCATTTCATTAGCAATTTTATTTATTGCTTTTTGGATTTGTTCATTTGTGTAAAGAACTTTTGATGTATTCATTAACTCAGCAATTTCTTTTACTTCAGACTTTATTGCAGGTTTAACTGAAAGATCCTTCTTAGAAGCTACACACCCGCATAAGCTAACACAACACACACTTGCCAAAACTCTATTTAAAAAAGATTTTCCCAATGATTTCATATCCCACCTTCTTCTTAATACAAAAATTCAACTTTTTGCTGAAATAACTATTTTTCATTTAAATCACACTTGCAGTGTTTTTGCAATTGTAATATTGAAATAAAACAAAATTATTTAATTAAGAATAAAACTATTTAATTAAGAATAAAATTAATCCACCTAAAATAATTCTGTATAATCCGAAAATAAAAAAGGAATGATTTTTTATATATTTATTTAATGCATATAATATTAAAAAACTAAAAATTGAAAATAAGATAAAAATAAGCGGTTCAAATTTAAAATAAATCTCCTCATTGTAATTTATTAAATTTAGTGTGTCGAAGGCTATGCTGACCAATGATATTGGAATTGCTAGTAAACAAGAAAATTTCAAAGATTCTTTGCGGTTAATTCCTAAAAAGCGTAAAACCGTTATACAAACGCCCATACGACTTACTCCAGGCATAAAAAGAGCAAAAATTTGCGTCAAGCCAACAAAAAAAGCTTTTTTCTCTGTTATCTTTCCATCTTGTTCCAACATTTTCCAACGATCAATAAAGAGTAGTAAAAAACCAAAAACTATAGAATTAATTGCAATAATTGAGGAATTTTTTTTTAAAATATTTAAAAAAGACAAAGGAATAATAAAAGACAACAACCAAAAAATACCAAATGCAAAAGTTGCAATTATGAGGCTCCGAAGATATACAATTTCATCTGAAGTTTTATTTATTTTTTTTTGGAAAAAAAATATGTATAAAAAATTTTTTAATACATTGAAGCAATCTTTCCAAAAAAAACAAATAAAAGCTAATAAAGGAATTAGATTCATCATTATTTTTTGAAGAATATTTAATTGTACATCCCCAAAAAAAGCAGAAAATAACACAACATGCGCTCCAGAACTTATTGGAAGAGACTCTGTAATACTTTGAATTCCAAGTATAATGTTTGATAGACTTTGCACTTTAATTAAAAAAAATAGCTTCAAAGACAACGCGAGTATGGCATATGTTTTTTTCATATGCTATAAATAATGTATTGTTTCATTAGTTAGAAATAATTTTTTCGGGAAGTAGCGTAGTCTGGTTAGCGCGCCTGCCTTGGGAGCAGGAGGTCGGAGGTTCAAATCCTCTTTTCCCGATCATTTAATTATGATTCCTAAAACCCATAGAACTGTATTCTCTAGGTTTAACTATAAAACACCAATTAGTTCAGCTTTTTTATATTTATCCATTTTGAAAATATGGGTAGAAAAAGAATTAATAAACGCTCTATTGTGACTAACAAATAAAACAGTTCCTTCATAACGTTCAAGTGCTGAAGAAAGTGCTTCAACGCTAGACATATCTAAATGGTTTGTTGGCTCATCTAAGATTAAAAAGTTATTTTTTTGCGCAAGAAGCGCAGCAATTGCTACCTTACTCTTTTCTCCTCCAGATAAAACCTTAACTTGTTTTTTAATATCATCCTTTGTAATAAATAAGTTTCCAAGCAAAGAACGCGCCTGAGTTTGCGCGATTTTAGGAGCTAATGCCAAAATATTATCTAAAACATTTTTATCTTTATCAAGCATATCAAGCTGCTCTTGCGAATAATATCCAATACTTACATTTGTTCCAATATTACATTCTCCGAAAATAAAAGGGATTTCCTTTACAATACTTTTAAGTAACGTAGACTTTCCAATTCCATTTGGGCCAATTATTGCAATTTTATCACCTCGCATAATCTTTAGGGAAAGCTGTTTATTTAAAATATGGTCTCCATAGCCAATAGAAACATCTTCAATATTTAAAACAATTTTTCCGCTTGGTTTTTCTACAGACATTTTAAAATGAGCAGTTTTATTGGTTTCTTCGATATCAAGGTGCATTTCAAGTTGTTTTAGCCTTTCAATCATCTTTATTTTGCTTTGTGCCTGCTTTGCTTTGGTAGCTTTTGCTCTAAACCTATCAACAAAAGCTTGCATGTGATCTTGCTTTCTTTGAAGAGAAATTTTTTCTCTTTGAACTTGCATTGCATGTTCCTCTTTTTGCATTAAAAACGAATCGAAATTCCCATTATAAACACGCAAAATTCCTTTAGACATCTGCACTGTTACGTCGGAAAGGTTGTTCAAAAAATCCCTATCGTGAGACACAAAAAGCAAGGTTCCTCGAAATGATTTTAAATATTGTTCTAACCAAGATAAACTAGGCAAATCAAGATGATTCGTTGGCTCATCTAAAATAAGGAAATTGGGATTATTTATAAGTAATTTTGCTAATTCTAAGCGCATACGCCAACCACCAGAAAGCGTTTTGGGATGATGTTTAAATTGTTCGGTTTCAAAGCCTAATCCAACCAAAATTCCTTTTGAATCTGATTCAAGGGTATAACCGCCTTTATCTGCACATTCCTTTTCTATTTTCTCATATTCTTCATATACTTCATCTGAATAATTTTCAGAAATACGCTTTAATAAAGCTTCTCTTTTTTCAAATAAATCGCAAAGTGTTTTATTACCAGAAACACATTCCAAAAGTATCGTTTCCTTTGGGGTTTCATTTGGAGATTGCGGCAAATAAGCTAAAATGCAGTCTTTTGGAATAATAACATTTCCGCTGTCGTAATCTTCTAAATTACACAAAATATTCAAAAAAGTTGTTTTTCCTACTCCATTCGCACCTATAAGTGCAACATTAGCATTTGTTGGAAATTGATAAGAAAAGTTATCCAAGATAACCTTTCCTCCAAAATTTTTTGAAAGATTTTGTATAATAATCATTGAATTATTTTAAATAATTAAAAGAAGTCTATTGAATTTACCATTAAATAATAAACTATAAATCAAGCTCTTGATACAATAATTTATTTACAACATCCGGGGAAGCTTGGCCTTTGAACTTTTTCATAACTTGTCCTACAAAAAAGCCAAACACTGAAGTTCTTCCGTTTTTATATTCAGCAACAATTCCTGGATTTTCAGCAATAATTTTCCTAATCTCTGGAAGAATTTCAGCTTCAGATGATATTTGCTTTAATCCCAGCGATTCCACAATTTCTATCGGCTCTGCTATCCCTTCTTTCCACATCTTTTCAAATACAGTTTTTGCAATTTTCCCAGAAATTGTTCCATCTTGAATTAAAGCAATTAATTTCGCTATTGCTAAAGGCGTAATACTTATAGACTTCTTTCGTAACTCAATTTCTTCTGCAAATTTGTTCGTCGCTTCGATGCTCGAATCCTCATGGGGTTTTTGGGAAATCTGTGATTCCCCCCAATCCCCCTCATGTATATCTACACTCTGGTTCTGCGCTTCGTATGCTACTTCAACTTTGCTAGAAGAAATTGGTTTCGAAAGAAATCTAATAGAAAGATCATTTTCCTTCATAACTGCAAATAAATCTCCAATGATCCAATTAGCTACTAATTTATATGCTTTTAAAGCATCACTAAACCCGCCAAAAGCAATAGCCTCATCGTAAAATAAGCTGATTTTTCTGTCTGAGGTTAGTATAGTTGCATCATATTCGCTAAGGCCAAAATCTTTTATAAAGCGCCGTTTTTTATCGTCAGGAAGCTCGGGCATATTGTCAGCTATTGACTGTATACGTTCCTTCGTTAAAATAAGAGCTGGTAAATCAGGATCCGGAAAATAGCGGTAATCATCAGCATCCTCCTTTTCACGCATTGTCATTGTTACGCCGCTATTTACATCAAATAACCTAGTTTCCTGAACTATTTTACCGCCTCCTTCTAAAATCTCCATTTGACGCTCAATTTCATATGTTAGCGCGGCTTGCATAAACTTAAAGGAATTTAGATTTTTTATTTCTGCTCGAGTCCCAAAAGGAGTTTGAGGTTTATGCATAGAAATATTTGCATCAACCCTAAAATTTCCTTGCTCCATGTTTCCATTGCAAGTTTCAAGATACTGAACCAAAGCATGCAATTTTTTAGCAACAAAAACGGCTTGAAAAACAGATCGCATATCTGGCTCCGTTACTATTTCCATCAATGCAATTCCTGAACGATTCAAATCTACAAACGATTTATCAGGTGCTAAATCATGAATGTTTTTTCCGGCATCTTGCTCTAAATGGATTCTTGTAATTCCTATGCGCACAATCTCTTGCTCATTTTCTGCAGATTCGCCTATTTCAACATATCCCCCTGTAACAATTGGGTAAAAGAATTGAGAAATCTGGTATCCAGATGGCAAATCTGGGTAAAAATAATTTTTTCTGTCAAAAACAGATATTTCATTAATTTTTCCGTAGATCCCTAGTCCCGTCTTTATAGCTAAATCAATACATTTAGAATTAATAACTGGTAATACTCCAGGCATTCCAGCATCAAAGAAATTTACGCGCGAATTAGGGCCATCTTCCCCTGAAGTTGCTGAACTGCTGAATAATTTCGAATTAGATGCAACCTGCGCATGAATTTCTAAACCTATAACAACTTCCCAACCATTTACCAAATTATTATTCATTGTATTACCTAAATAAAGGACTCACTATAATTTATGCGCATCTTCAACAATTGCTGAAACATTAAATAACCGTTGCTCTGATAGCTTGGGACCAATAAATTGAATTCCAAGTGGTAGCCCATCGCCGGTTTGCCCTCCAGGAATTGAAATGCCTGGAAACCCAGCAATATTCACCGAAACGGTAAAAATATCATTTAAATACATATCTACGTTGCTCATTTTATTTCCTTCTTCAGTTCCAAAGGCACCACCAGTTGTTGTTGGAGCTAAAATTAAATCAACTTTTTTAAATGCTTCATCAAAATCTTCCTTAATTTTTACTTGTACTTTTTTAGCTAAAATATAATAGGAATCATATCCTCCTTTTGAAAGAACAAAGGTTCCAATAAAAATTCTGCGGCGAACTTCTTTTCCAAATCCTATACGCCTTGTTTCTTTATACATATCTGAAAGATTTTTGGGATTTTCCACTCTAAAACCAAATCGCACTCCATCATATCTAGCTAAATTTGATGAAGCTTCTGCAGGTTGAATAATATAATATGCAGGCAGAGCATATTTTAGATTTTTTAATGAGATTTCGATAAATTCTGCTCCTAATCCCTTTAAAATCTCAATATTTTCCTTTAAAACTCTATTTAAATCTTCTGAAAGATTTTCAAAGCATTCAAAGGGAAGGCCTATTTTTATACCTTTAGCTGAGGGTTTTAAATTAGCCAAGTAGTCTAAACGCTCTCCAGGAAGCGATGTTGAATCATTCTTATCAAAACTTGCCATTACAGACAGCATTAATGCAGCATCTCTAACATCACGCGCAATTGGTCCAGCCTGATCTAAGGACGAAGCAAGTGCAATCATTCCGTAACGTGAGCACAAGCCATAAGTTGGCTTTATTCCAACAGTTCCCGTGAAGGAGGCTGGCTGCCTGATAGACCCCCCAGTATCTGAAGCTGTAGAGGATAATACCATGTGCGCAGCAACTGCTGCTGCAGATCCGCCTGAAGATCCTCCAGGAACTAAATCTTTTTCAGGGAATTTTTTGCTTCGAATAGGGCTTATAACATTGCCATAGTAGCTTGTAATATTGGATGATCCCATGGCGAACTCATCCATATTCGTTTTTCCAAGGAAAACAGCCCCTTCGTTCAACAGGTTTTGAGAAACCGTTGATTCATATTGTGGAATAAAATTTTCTAAAATCTTTGAACCTGCTGTTGTACGAATTCCTTTTGTACAATACAAATCCTTTATTCCTAGCGGGGCTCCCTCTAATTTTCCCGCATTTCCTGCTTTGATCTTTTCATCAGACTTTTTGGCTTGCATAAGAGCATGGTCAAAAGTTTCAGTAATAAACACATTTAAATGTCTTTGCTTTTCACTTTCTAATATGAATGCTTGCGTTAATTCAACTGATGAATTTTTTTTTTCTTTAAGGTTCTTAACTGCTTCAACCAAAGTTAAGTTACATAAATCGTTACACACGCTAATAATTTAATAAAATACACCATATTTTTGTCTAGCATAAATGCAGACCTGACGCAATTTATGTTTTTGGCTTACCACCCCAGGGCTTTTAGTTCTTAAGTATAAAGTGTATAGGTTTTCTAGGAAACCGTGAACATTCAAATAAAAAATTAGATGTTGAAGTATTCAATTTTGCAGCTAAAGCAATAAGCATGTTTCTAAGTAAGCCATAACTTCTGCAGAGTTTCCCTTTATTTGTTTCACTTCAGGCATATATACTGGGGGCCCCAAAGAATGCGGATTTTAATTGCTGCCAATCCTTGAAACCCAAGAAATTTGAATCCGCAATTTTTTGGGGTTTGGGTATACATGAGGGGCATTGGTGGAAATCTGTGATTTTTCCCAAACCCCATGAGGATTCGAGCATAGAAGTGACGAACAAATTTGCAGAAGAAATTGGTTTCGAAGGAAGTCTAATATCTTTTACATATTCCCAAAACCGTTCCACTGGATTTAGTTCTGGAGAATATGGCGGCAAAAATACTTTCTGGTATTTTTAACTCCTTAGATTTATTCCAGCCAGCCCCATCTTGTATAAATGCCTTGCTATACTAACTTGAAGCGGAGTTAGAGATTGACTTTTTAAAAAACTTTTTCATTTTTTACTTGAAATGTAAAAAGAATTAATATTATAATTTATATATAGAGGATAAAAAATTATTTATATTAATATTATAAATTACTTACTTGGTTATTTAAAAGGAGATATAGGAAATGAAAAGATTTTATAAAGCTATGGCACTTGTTTCATTATTAGGGTTAGGGATAAGCAATCTTTTTTGC
>JAITOG010000102.1 GCA_031290075.1 Holosporales bacterium
CTGGTTGTGAATCTGCGCGCGTTTGGATCATAATAACGTCCTCTCAAATAATAAAACCCTGATTCGCTATCATAGTACTCTCCTCGGCTACGAATTGGGTTTTCAACAGTTTCCTGGCTTAACGTAAGATTGCCCCATACATCATACGAATACCGATTCACAACTTTACCATTACTATCTTTCAAGGCAACAACATCACCCAAATGATTAAAAACATACCGATACGTTTTTCCATCTCGAGTGTAGGTTTCAGGGCCGTTTTTATCATAAGTTATTTTTGAAACAACATTTCCAATCATGTCTCTTTCTTCTACGACTCTTTCCTGATCATCAAGTACAAACCTTGTGAACTTGTCATTAACAACCTTAGCATCTCTAAGACCAGTAAGAGGATTATAAGTATACCTCGCGTCAACACCCGGCTTTTTAAAAGCTTCCATCATATTAAATTGGTTATAGCTCATACTCGCATCGCCAACTTTCGTAAGGCGACCTAAAGAATCATAACCAAAATGAGTGCTTTTGACGGAGTCTCCTAAGAGATCCTTTACTTGCCAAAGCTTAGAGGCATCAGAATATTCATACTGCCTTTCGCTTAACACCTTTCCCGCTTCACTAACACGTTTTTCATTAGCAAGATTACCAACCTCATCATACTGAAAAACACTACCTCCAGAATTACCGAAAGTTGCGGCAACTCTGTCTTTATCAATAACAACACCAAACTTTTCAGCTTGCAAACTCTGCCCACAAACAAAAAGAGAAGTTATTAATAGGGATTTTTTAAGATTCAACATCGTAAAACCTTTGTAAAAGAACAACTACAGTGCTCTTATACAAGAAAAAAAATGGGGATGCAATATAAAAAAATAATTTTTTTAAAGTTTATCACAATCAAACAGCAATAACAAGTAGCAATTAAAACTTTTTTTACTAGACTCCTTCGAAACCATTTCTTCTGCAAATTTGTTTGTCGCTTCGATGCTCGAATCCTCACGTACGTCAAAGTACGCTCAGGTTCTGCGCTCCGTTTTTCCTTAAAAACCCTCACTTAAAATATCCATGAAAACAGCTTCTAAATGTATAATTGAAAGCTTATAATTTTTTTAAAACATTGTCTTTTTAAAAGTATGCAGATATTCTTACAATATCTTTTTCCAAATGACCTAGGTCTTCGTTATGATAAAAAAAGAAAAACTTATAGAGGCTGGAGCAGATAAACTAGCAGATATTATTCTTTTTCTATTTTCAAACTGCAATAAAAATTTTAAAAAGCAAATAGAAATATTAGTTGCAGGAATAAATGATGATCCAAAAGAAATAATTTCCATTATTAAAAAGCAAATCTCTTCGATAAATAGATCAAGTTGTTTTATTGATTATTATGATTCTATTGAATTGGGAAAAAATCTAAAGCAAATTCGCTTACGAATCGTTAATGATATTTTCCCAAAATCACAAAAAGATGCATTTACACTAATGCTTGCATTTTTAGATATTCATGAGAAATTGCTTGATAGAAGTGATGATAGCGGTGGATCTATTAGTGAAACATTTTCTGATGCTTGCCATGATTTAGGAACGATAGCAATTCACTTCTCCTCCCAAGAAGCTGTTGATTTTGTGTTTGAAAAATTTTTGAAAAAAGGATACTCCGCTTACCATAAAATTATTTTTGATTTTAAAGATATATTGGGGAAAAAGGGACTTTTATTACTTCAAAAAAAATTCGAAAAAGAATTAGGAGCACTGCAAAAAAAGAGTTTAGAAATACAAAAAGAGAAAGAAGAGGAAGCAGAAAAAGATAAAAATAAATCATCAACTTTAGAAAAAGAACCATTAATGCACCTATCAATGTTCTTCGGAAAAGTTATGATTAATAATCTTGGTATTTACAACAATGGTAAGGACGATGAAAAACAGAACATAAAATATAGAATTTCTGATATAAAAAATGGAATGAAAAATATTGCTGATGCTTTAGGAAATGTTGATGCATTTGTTAAAGCTTGTTCTATATCATCTGAGGTATCAATAAACGATATTTTAGATATAGCTCAAAGAATGATCGCTCACTGGAGAGCAGATGAAGCATTAGAATGGTTGAAAAAAATCAACAACTTAGAGAAATTACACTATGAGTCTAAACCGAAATTCTGGGAATTAACTATTCAAGCCTTAGAGCTTAAAGGGGATTACAGTAAAGCCCAGGAAGAAAGAATTATTTGGTTTAATGAAACACTTGATACTAATGTATACGGTGAAATTTTAAAATACTCAACACCAGAATTAAAAAAATCCTTTCGTTCAAAAGTAATAGACACAGCATTTGAACACCAAAATGTTAATATGGCTTTTAATTTTTTGCTGCAAGCACAAGAATTTGAAGCTTTAAGTAAATTTATTTATATAAAAATAGGTGAATTAAATGGGCGTTATTACGAAATTTTAAGACCCGCAGCAGAACTTTTACATGAAATAGATCCTCTTGCTGCTACTATTTTATACAGAAAGATGATTGAGCCCGTACTTTCTAGCGGGCAAAGTAAGTATTACGCGTATGCGGCAAAAGACCTTTTAATGTGCGAAGCTTTAGACCCTAAAATTTCTTTATGGCAAAAAATACAACCACATAGTGCATATTTTAAGGAATTTTCTGAAAAACATAAGCGAAAAATAGCTTTTTGGGAGGAATTTAAAACAGCCAAACAAAAACAAGGAACGCAAGAAGTAAAAAATCAAAGAAAAATTAAAAAGAAAAATACAATAGAAGAAATAGAATGATATACTTTTCCACCTAATGATTAAGATTTTTAAGAAGGTTAAGCTTTTATTTACGCATCTGCCTTCCCGCAAAAATCCTCAATTTTTAGTGGATAATAATAAAATAAAAAAATATCTTCCTAAAACAATATCAAAAGTTGAGAATAAGTTTCTCCCAAATTTGTAATTTACCCTCTCTTTTCTCAACTTTTTGGATCCTGCACCTGTTTTCAAGCTCATACAATATTCTATTTTTCTCTCAAAAATTTTTGTATAATTACAATCATAAAGTATGAAGGAGAATGTTCAAATGAGCGAGCAAAATACAAAAAAATCTGAATTTCCAGAAGTTATAAAAAGAGATGGGAAACATGTACTTTTTAATGAGGAAAAAATTGTAAACGCTATTATTAAAGCCGGTGCAGAGACTGAGGAATTTGGCGAAGAAGAAGCTCGGCTTATTACAGCTCAAATAAAAAAAGTTATAAAACATAAATCATTTCCTAGGGGGATTCATATTGAAGAAATTCAAGATATTGTTGAGCAATGTATTATTTCAGCAAATTATTTTAAAACTGCTCGTGCTTACATAATTTACAGGGAACAGCACAATAAAATTCGTAGAAATAAAGAAGAGTTCATTGATGCTGTAAATTCTGTAAATGAATATTTAGAAAAATCTGATTGGCGAGTTCACGCCAATGCGAACCAAGATTACGCAGTAGGAGGACTAATTCTTAATTCATCGGGGAAAATAGTAGCTAATTATTGGTTAAGCGAGGTTTATCCAGTTTCAATTGCAAATGCTCACAGAAGCGGGGATTTCCATATTCATGATCTAGATATGCTAGCGGGTTATTGCGCTGGATGGTCATTAAGAATGGTATTAGAAGAAGGGTTTAATGGAGTTGCTAAGAAAGTAGAATCCTCTCCTCCAAAACACCTTGCAAGTGCCCTTGGGCAGCTTGTTAATTTTCTGGGAACTCTGCAAAATGAATGGGCTGGAGCTCAGGCATTCAGCTCATTTGATACGTACATGGCGCCTTTTATAAAAATTGATAACGTTTCTTATGATGATCTATTGCAAAACATGCAATCGTTTATATACAACTTAAATGTCCCGTCCCGTTGGGGATCTCAATGTCCTTTCACAAACTTAACATTTGATTGGGTTTGTCCAGAAGATTTAGCTAATAAGTATCCAATTATTGGAGGAAAACAGTGTGAATTTACTTATGGCTCTCTTCAAAAAGAAATGGGTATGGTTAATAAGGCCTTTATGGAAATTATGATTCATGGTGATGCAAAGGGCAGGGTTTTCACATTTCCTATACCAACATATAACATTTCTAAGGATTTTATATGGGAAGGAGAAAATGCTGATAAACTGTTTGAAATGACTGCAAAATATGGACTTCCTTATTTTCAGAACTTTGTGAACTCTGATCTTGATCCTGGAATGATTCGTTCTATGTGTTGCCGTCTTCAGCTTGATTTAAGGGAATTATTGAAGCGGGGTAATAGTTTATTTGGCTCTGCAGAACAGACAGGATCTATTGGCGTTGTAACTATAAACGCAGCACGTTTGGGATACCTTTACTCGCAAAACGAGAATGGTCTGATAGAGCATGTTTGGGAATTAATGGATTTAGCGAAGCAAAGCCTTGAAATAAAGCGAAAAGTAATTGAAAAATATATGGAAATGGGGCTTTATCCATTTACAAAAAGATATTTAGGAACATTAAGAAACCACTTTTCTACTATTGGAGTTAATGGTGTAAACGAAATGATCCGAAACTTCACAGAAGATAAGCATGATATTACAGATGAGGAAGGAAGGGCTTTAGCAATTCGATTTTTAGATAAAATTAGGGAAAGGCTAGTTACATACCAAGAAGGCACAGGGCATTTATATAACTTAGAAGCAACCCCTGCAGAAGGAACAACATATAGGTTTGCTCGTGAAGACCAAAAACGATACCCAAATATTATTCAAGCTGGTACAAAAGAAGCGCCTTACTACACCAATTCTTCGCAAGCTCCTGTTGACTATACTAGCGATCCTTTTAAAGCAATGGAAAATCAAGAAATATTACAAGGAAAATATACGGGCGGAACTGTTTTACACCTATACATGGGGGAAAGGGTTTCTTCTACAGATGCTTGTAGGAACATCATAAAAAAGGCTACTGCTATGTTTAGAATACCGTATTTCACTATTACGCCGACATTTTCGATTTGTCCAAAACACGGATATCTTAATGGAGAACAAAAATTTTGCCCTAAGTGCGATTGTGAATTAATTAAAACATTGCCTGATAAAAGCGTGGAATTACCTAAAGAAAAAAGGCAAAAATGTGAAGTTTGGACACGTGTTATGGGATATTTGCGCCCTGTAGAAAGTTTTAATAATGGAAAAAAGAGCGAACATTATGAACGCGTAATGTTTGAAGAAAATTGCCAACCAGACAATAAAGAATATATAAAATGCAGGGCATAACCTTTCGCAAAAAAGGATTCTGCCCTATTTAAAAGAAAAATTACTGCAATCGTTTGCTGGTTTAAAGTAAGCTGAAAATAA
>JAITOG010000032.1 GCA_031290075.1 Holosporales bacterium
TTTATTAAAAATATTTTAAAATATCATAAAAAAATAGTTAGTTTACAGTAAACATAGTTAGCATAAAAACAACTTTATCAAAAAAATAAAAGGCTTGTTTTCTACTTTTTAAAAAAAATGATCCTTGTAAGCAGGGATTTATAAGAGATATTTTTATGTAGAGATGTAAAGGCGTAAGGGTATACTACTTGGCGCGCCCTGGAAGACTCGAACTTCCGACCCACAGCTTAGAAGGCTGTTGCTCTATCCAACTGAGCTAAGGGCGCCTTATCCTATTCTTAAGCTATTTTTAAAATTGAAAAAAGTCAATAGGTCTGTTATAAATAAAGGGGGAATTACAGGAATTTTAAGCAAAATGCCAGTTTTAAATGATGAATGGATCCGCAAGCAATCGCTTGAAAAAGAAATGATCTCACCTTTTATTGATAATCTCTGTTCAAAAAATACTGTTTCCTATGGTCTTTCATCGTATGGCTATGATGCCCGAACTTCAGATGAATTTAAGATTTTTACAGATGTTAATAGCATAATAATTGATCCTAAAAATTTTTCAAAAGATAGTTTTATTGATAAAAAAACAAATGAATGCATTATTCCGCCGCATAGTTTTGCTTTAGGGCGTACTGTGGAGTATTTCAAAATTCCTCGAGATGTTGTAGTTATTTGTATTGGAAAATCAACATATGCAAGGTGTGGAATTATTATTAATGTTACACCTCTTGAGCCTGAATGGGAGGGATACGTTACTTTGGAATTTTCCAATACAACTCCTTTACCCGCTAAAATATATGCAAACGAAGGAGTATGCCAATTTTTATTTTTAAAGGCAGATCAAGTTTGCAAAATTTCCTATAAAGATAGGAAAGGAAAATATATGAATCAGCGAGAAATTGTTTTGCCTAAAGTCCTGTCATAAAAAATTCAATTGAAAGAAAACGAAAATGCCAATATTAAAAAATATTCAAAAAAAAATAGAAAAAATTATTTCTGAAATAATACCAGAAGTAGAAAAAGAAAAAATTACTGTAGAAATGACGAACAACGTGACTCATGGTGAAATAACAACAAATGCAGCAATGATTTTAGCTAAAAAGCTAAAAGTTTCTCTAATTTCTTTGGCACAAAAAATAAAAGAAGAAATCGCTGAAAAAGATGGAATAAAGAAGGTTGAAATTGCTGGCGCCGGATTTATAAATATTACTTTTGAAAAGGAACTTTGGCAGGAAGAATTAAAAGATATTGTAAACTTAGGAAACAAATATGCAGCAAATTCTATTATTAGCGTAGATGAAAAACAATGCAATAGACCAACAATGCATATAGAATTTGTGTCTGCAAACCCAACAGGCCCTATGCACGCTGGACATGTGCGAAATGCTGTTTTGGGAGACACTATAGCATCTTTGTTGAGGAAAGTTGGGTATAATGTTTACACTGAATATTATATTAATGACGCTGGAAAACAAGTTGAGCATTTAGCACATTCTGTGTATTTGCGCTACAAAGAAGCCCTTGGGCACACTCTTCCAAGCAACGCTTTCGAAAATGATCTATACCCTGGAGATTACCTAATTCCAATAGGAAAAAGTATTGCTCAAAAAGATGGCGATAAATGGGAAAAATGTACGAAAGAAACTTGGCTTCCTGTATTTTGCGAAATGTCAATTAATCACATGATGGATTTAATCCGCGATGACTTAGCAGAACTGGGAGTTGAAATGGATTGTTACACTTCCGAAAAAAAGCTTGCCTTTGACGGAAAAGTTCAAGCAGTATTAGATAAACTTAAACAACAAGACGACGTTTATGAAGGGATTTTAACACCACCTAAAGGAATGTTAGTTGACGATTGGGAAGAGCGCCGACAACTTCTTTTTAGATCAACAAAATATGGAGATGATATTGACCGCCCCCTCATGAAATCAGATGATTCCTGGACTTACTTTGCAACGGATATTGCTTATCATTTTGATAAAATTCAAAGGGGATTTACTTATTTAATAAATGTTTTAGGAGCAGATCATTGCGGTTATGTTAAAAGGCTAACAGCAGCTGTAAAAGCCATTAGTAGCAACTTTACTCCTGTAACATTGGATGTAAAGTTATTTCAAATTGTTAATTTCTTTGAAAACGGCCAACCCGTAAAAATGTCAAAACGTGCGGGAACTTTTATAACTTCTCATGATATCGTGCAAAAAGTTGGCAAAGATGCAACGCGTTTTATGATGGTTTCTAAGCACAATAATACAGTTATTGATTTTGACTTTAAAAAAGTTTTAGAGCAATCGCAAGACAACCCAATTTTTTATGTTCAATATGCGCATTCAAGGATTTATTCTGTATTTAAACATGCGAGCGAGATTTTTCCAATGTTAGATGAAGAAGCAATAAAAGGGTGTGATGATTTGAAAACTTTAGATAAACCTGAAGAAATTGCAGTTATTCGAGTTTTAGCGGCATGGCCAAAGATTGTTGAGCAAGCGGCAGTTTTATTAGAACCACATAGAATTACTAATTATTTATACGATTTAGCTGGAGAATTTCATAAATTATGGAATCTTGGAAAAACTGCTTCAACGCTTAGGTTTGTTGATCAAAATGATCAAAATGCCACAAAAGCAAAGTTATTCTTGCTAAGCGGAGTAGCAACAATATTGCGTGACGGTTTAGAATTACTGGGCATCACTCCTTTATATAGGATGTAAATATTTTAACGTATACCCAAACCCCAAAAAATTGCGGATTCAAACTTCTTGGGTTTCAAGGATTGGCAGCAATTAAAATCCGCATTCTTTTGGGGCCCCAGTATATAGCGCGCGCATCACAGCTTGCATACCAAGCAATAAAAGTATAAAACTATAAATATGCTTTTCTTGCCAATATTTTGTGCAGTGTTTTTAAAAAAAAAATAAAATGGAAAATATCCGAAATTTTGCAATTATTGCCCATATAGACCACGGAAAATCAACACTAGCTGACCGTTTGATTGAGTATTGCGGGGGATTAGATGCTAGGGAAATGAAGACCCAAGTTTTGGATTCCATGGATATAGAGCGTGAACGCGGTATTACAATAAAAGCTCAAACTGTCAGGCTTTTATACACATCTGATGATGGGAAAATATATAAATTAAACCTTATTGATACTCCTGGACATGTTGATTTTTCATATGAAGTTAGCCGTTCACTGGCGGCTTGTGAAGGATCTTTGCTTGTTGTTGATGCAAGCCAAGGTGTTGAAGCGCAAACTTTAGCCAATATTTATTACGCTATAGAAAATAATCACGAAATAATACCAATTCTTAATAAAATAGACTTACCAGCCGCCAACCCAGATCGCGTGCGCCAGCAAATTGAGGAGGTAACTGGACTAGACACAAGTGATGCTGTTGCTATTTCTGCAAAAACGGGGCTTGGTATTCGTAAAGTTCTTGAAAAAGTTGTTCAAAAACTTCCATCCCCTGCGGTTAAAGAAATAGATTGTGGAACAGCTGGCGGGATTCGCCCAATTTGCAGTACAGATTTTTTAGAAAAAGCTCTCTTAAAAGCTCTTTTGGTTGATAGCTGGTACGACGCCTATACAGGAGTAATTGTTATTGTGCGTATTATTCAGGGGATCATGAAAAAGGGAATGAAGATTCGAATGATGGAAACTGGCGCAGTGTATGAAGTTGGGCAAGTTGGGTATTTTACTCCAAAAAGAGTTGAAGCAGAGGCTTTGCTTCCAGGAGAAGTTGGATTTGTTACAGCTGTTATTAAACACGTTTCCGATTGCAAAGTTGGCGATACTATTACAGACGATCGAAATCCAGCAAGTAAGGCACTGCCAGGATTTAGACCATCAATTCCAGTGGTTTTCTGTTGTCTTTTTCCAACAGATACAGATGAATTTGGTAAGCTTCGGGAAAGTTTGGATAAACTTCATCTTAATGATTCAAGCTTTGTTTACGAAATCGAGCATTCCGGAGTTTTAGGTTATGGATTTCGTTGTGGTTTTCTGGGATTATTACATCTTGAGATTTTGCAAGAACGCCTTGAACGCGAGTTTAACCTTGATTTAATTACAACAGCGCCAAGTGTGAATTATAAAATACACATGACCAACGGCACCATAAAAGATCTGCATAATCCTGTAGATATGCCAGACGTTGTAAAAATTGAATATATAGAAGAACCTTGGATTAAAGCAACTATATTGGTTCCTGATGAATATTTGGGGGCGGTTATTGGGCTTTGCACAGATCGCCGAGGAGAACAGGTTGATATTTCGTATGTTGGCAATCGGGTAATGGTTATTTATAAATTACCGTTAAATGAGGTTGTTTACGATTTTTATGATCGTTTAAAATCTATAAGCCGAGGTTATGCTTCGCTTGATTATCATTTGGATGGTTATAGGGAAGGAGATTTAGTTAAACTCTCGATTTTGGTTAATAGCGAACCGGTTGAAGCTCTTTCTATGGTTATAAATAGGAGTTGTGCAGAACATCGAGGACGCGCCTTTTGCGAACGCTTAAAAGATTTGATTCCTCGTCAGCTTTTCAAAATTGCAATTCAAGCTGCAATTGGGGGAAAAATCATTGCGCGTGAGACCATTTCGCCGCTGCGTAAGGATGTTACAGCAAAATGTTATGGAGGGGATATAACAAGAAAAAGAAAGCTTTTAGAAAAGCAAAAAGAAGGAAAAAAGCGTATGCGCCAAATTGGAAGCGTAGAAATTCCACAAAGCGCCTTTATCGCAGCTTTTAAAATGGAGAAAAAATAATTAAATTTCTTATACCAAAATCCATGATTAACAATGCAGATAATTTTTCACAACCTCATAATCTGTAAGAGGTTCACAAACACGATCTGTCTGATTAAATATGGATTTTGGTATTATACCCATTTGCAGTAGAATTCTCGGATTTTTCGTCTCCTAATCCAGCAGAATCACTAGAAATTCATACTGCGTTTCACTACCATTGGTATAATTTAACTTATTTTGATTTTATTAAATGGAGTTTATTGTGCAAACACAATTAAGGATTAACGTTTCAAAGAAAAAATTGGATATTTGTTTGCTTTTCAACGGCAAAGAGAGAAAAACGTTTTCCAAATTCTACTTAAGGCTTTGAACACATCCTTAAATGGTACAGGAAAACATTAGACCTCCTTCGAAACCAATTTCTTCTGGCAAAGTTGAAGGAGCATACGAAGCGCAGAACCGGAGTGTATTAGTATACATGAGGATTCGAGCATCGAAGCGACGAACAAATTTATAGAAGAAATTGGTTTCGAAGGAAGTCTATTGTAAAAAAAGCTGCATGTTTGTGTAGGGTCTTTTACATCAAGTTTAATTTCCGCATCCGAAGTACCCCTGTGATGAAAGTTTAAAAATACAAACCCTGTTCATTAATTGATTTTTACAATTTTGGGCCTCTGCGCTGCAGAGCCTTCAAAGGCCGAAAAGTTAAATGTGAACACAGTTACAGAGTTAAGAAAAGACTCCCCCTTAATGCCAACTACCAGAATGCGGTTGGCAAATTTTCTCACTATTTATTAATACGCTTGTGATAATAAGCGGCAATTAGGTCTAGAATTTCTATCGTAAGGAATAATCCTTAGATCTTTTTCATGATGCTTTTCATGATGATATTCTTCATTATGCTGAAGGATAATTTTAGATTCTCTTAAGAAATGCAATAGTTTTTCTAACACCTCATATACATACTTAACAGAGTTATCTAATGATGAAACTTTAGTTTCAAGCAAATTCATACCACTATTAACAAGAGACAATCCTGTGAAAAAAGAATCTCTTAAGCTATGAATTTCTTTTACTGTATTTTTTGGCAGAGATGCTGCTAATTTATCATATAGATAAGATAGTCTTAAAAGCTGGTCTGAGATGGATCCTCTAAGGAATTTAACTCCTCCTTGTCCATTTCTTTTAACAATTGTTGCTGTATTTCCTATCATATCTCTTAAAGCTTTTACCGATTCTTTTTCATACTCCACTGAAACAGGAATATTTATAAGGTGGTGATAAGGATGGGAATCGTGCGTGATAATTCTTTTTTCATTCCATTTTATGTCTTGCATAGTTCCCTTTTCATCTTGATACCTAGCGATTCCACCAGATATTTCATCTTTTAAAATTTCTAAAAATCTGATTCTTCCTATTCTATCTATAGTTTTAATAATAGGATTTCCAGTTTTTTCAATGCGCAAAGGAACTGGTATTTGAGCTAAATCTCCATTAGCATAGTCCTCAATAAATGTGGGATGTCCAGTTTCAAATGCATACAATAAATCAATGCGCTGTGTAAGTTTATTTATAGAATCAACAAACCCATAAGCCGGTAAATTTAAAGGTAAATTACTTTCTATTCTCTCTGGAGGATTAGAAAAAGTACTATGCGCTAAGAGCAATGACACTAACATTAAATACTTACTATTATTGTTTTTCATTTTTACACTCATAATTAATAACTTCTTAACAGTCATTAGTATAAACGTAAAAGGTTAAAAAAACGTTAAGAATTATATTTTTTATTTTTTTTTCTTAATTTAAAAATATAATCCGCATTCTTTGGGGGCCCCAGTATATGCAGTTTCTCCTGTTCCGTGCCTTAATTTACTAAATGAAGTTATATAATAGCAATAATGAATCTATTAATATCATTGATGTTTTAATAAATTTTACTTAATATTCTATTGATTCAATATTAATATTATTGTTCGTAAAAATACAAAGATCTCCAGCAATTTTTAATGAGGTAAGTGCAATTTTTTCTGAATCAAAATCAGTGTTTTCCAATAACGCCTTTGCTGCTGCTGTAGCAAATGTTCCACCGGAACCAATTGCTAAAATTTGATCATCAGATTCCAAAACATCTCCAGTTCCTGTAACAATTAAAGAAACATTGGCATCAGCTACAATAAGCATGGCTTCAAGTTTCCGTAAATATTTATCCATACGACAATCTTTTGTTAATTCAACGCATGCTCTTGTTAATTGCCCAGAATATTTTTCAAGATTGCCCTCAAGTCTTTCAAGTAAAGCAAAGGCATCTGCTGTTACTCCGGCAAACCCAACAATTACATTATCTTTGCCTATACGTCTAACCTTTTTAGCTGTAGCCTTCATAACTATCTTATCTCCAAATGTTACCTGCCCATCACCGGCAATAACAACTTTGTTAAACCTTCGCACTGATATTATTGTTGTTCCGTGTAGCTGTGGTGTTGTAGTATCTGTATTCATTTTAGTTGGGTAAAATTTAAAATTTTCAGCAATTGGTTAATTCTACCAAACTGCTTCAAATAATGCAAAAAGATGGATATTTATTAAAGGGCCAGAGCAGTCCTAGAAATAAAAAAAGATAACAAATCAAAAAAAAATTATATTTGAAGCATTAGTGTTTTTTAATTGGATTTACATGTATGTTAGGCGGTGAATTCTAAGAAGAACACATTTGCCTCACTTTGTAGTATAGTAGAAACGCCGGACGATAGGATCAATCGCACCAATTACTTATCCTTAATTGAAAACAAAATTGAGGATAAAATTGATCTGCAGTTAATAAATCTTACTATACAATTTTCCTTGACTATATGGACAACGTGGTGGAGCTGAGGGGAATCGAACCCCTGACCTTTACAATGCCATTGTAACGCTCTACCAATTGAGCTACAACCCCATACGATATAGAATGCAATATATCATTAATTAAATCAAGTATTGCTTGTTCAACTGTTACCAAACCCCAAAAAATTGCGGATTCAAACTTTTTGGGTTTCAAGGATTAGCAGCAATTAAAATCCGCATTCTTTGGGGGCCCCAGTATATAAGTTCATATGGTTTGAGACTGTGGTTTTTAAAAAAAGTTGCAAATAGTTTTTAGCCACTTGTGAGCAAAATTCTTTGAATAATTCCCTGCCTCTTGCGGGCGGAATTATTAACCCTGTTCACAATTTATTGAAAAAATGATAAGAATACCATGGGAGATCAAAAAGAGGCGTAGTTATGTTAAGAGTAGATAGAGTTTTGGGCAACGAGAGGTTGTTGAAGTCATT
>JAITOG010000051.1 GCA_031290075.1 Holosporales bacterium
ATTATTTTAAAGGAAGTAAAGAAAATGAAAGGATTTTATAGAACTACAGCACTTGTTTCATTATTGGGGATAAGCAATCTTTCTTGCGGGGAATTAAATGACGCAAGAGCAATACATGAAACATGGAGAATGGGCCAAAAAAGCCTACAATCTAGAGGAGTGTTGGGGAATTTGTTAGAAAGAAGCAAAAATTGTTTTAAAGAACACCCAGTAGGGTGTGTAGTAGTAGTAGTAGGAGTAGTAGTAGGAGTAGTTGGAATAGGAGTACTTACTTTTTGGGGTATTCCTTCTCTTTATAGATGGTGCTCAAACCGTGCTGGTGCTGTAGCTGGTGATGGTGATGCTCCTGGTGATGGTGATGCTGGTGCTCATGGTGCTCCACTAGAAGCTGCTGCTCCTGCTGATGAAAAAGGAAAAGCTGGTGATGCTGCTCCTGCTCCTGTAAAAGCTGCTGCTGTAAGAATTTCACTTCATGATGCAATTTCTGGAAATCAGACAGCAGAAGATATTAAAGTATTACTTGGTGCTGGAGCAGATATAGAGGCTACAGATGGTAATGGATGGACACCACTTCATAGAGTAGTAGTTTATTGTGGGAATAAAGAAGTTATTGGAATATTACTTGGTGCTGGAGCAGAAATAGAGGCTAGAGATAGTATTGAAATGACACCACTTCATAAAGCAGTTTATTATGGGAATAAAAAAGTTATTGGAATATTACTTGGTGCTGGAGCAGAAATAGAGGCTAGAGATAGATATGGAAAGACACCATTAGATTTAGCTAGAGAAAAAGGACATAATGATATTATTGCCTTACTTCAAGCAGCAGAACAACAACAAGCATAAAGGCTGTTTTGTTCTATTCTGTAAATGAATAATAGAAGGTATAGATAAGTTTGCAATTAACTATACCCAATGGTAGTGAAACGCAGTATGAATTCTCTAGTGATTCTATTGGATTAGAAGGCGATGAATCCGAGGATTCTACTGCGAATGGGGATATGTATTTATTAAACATCCTTCGAAACCAATTTTTTCTACAAATTTGTTTGTCGCTTCGATGTTCAAATCCTCGTAAGGTTTGGGGGAAATCTGTGATTTCCTCCAATGCCCCTTACGTACTTAATACGCTCCGGTTCTGCGCTTCTGCGCTTCATTTTTCCTTAACCCCCCTCAGTTAAAATATCTATGAAGACAGCTTCTTAGTTTTTTTCAATTTTTACAAAAAGATATAAATGAACAGGGCGATTTAAATTTTTAGCAATTTCATTTCTTGCTGCACTGCCTATAGATTTAAGCATAGCGCCGTACTTACCAATAACTATTAATTTTTGGCTCTCTTTTGGTACAACAATGTTTTGATGTATATTAATATCATTTTTCTTTTCTTCCCAAAAAACATGTTCTACGCGTATTTTATAGGGGATTTCTTTGCCAAGTTTTTGAAAGATTTGCTCTCTTGTAAGCTCAGCTGCCCACTGTTTCAAGTTCTGTTTATTATCAAATGAGCCATACATCCATTCGCGCTCTGGAAGAGCTTGAATAATACCGTTAAGCAAATCATCGATTTTTTCATTTTTTTCAGCAGAAATCATAAAAAAATCATGAATTTGAGTATACTTTTGAAATGCAAAACATCTTTTAACAATTTCCGTACGATCAACTTTATCAATTTTATTAAACCCTAGTATAATTTTTGTTCTTTTTAAATCAAGTTTAATTAAAAGATTTTCTAGTAAATCGAAATTTTTATTTTGAGTATTTAAAGAAATATCAACTAAAAATAAAATAATATCTGCGCTTTTAATAGCTTGAGAAGTATTTTGTTTTAATGAATTATTAGCGTTATTTGAAGGTAAGAAACCAGGGGTATCCATAAAAGCTATTTGCGCATTTTGTTTTTCATAAACTCCAAGAGTATTCCCCCTTGTTGTCTGAGGTTTGTTAGAGGCAGCTGCAATTTTTTCTCCTAAAATTGTGTTTAAGAGGGTTGATTTTCCAGCATTTGGAGCACCACAAATAGCAACAAAGCCGAATTTTTGTGCCATAGTCTATCCTCAAAAAAATTGAAAGAGTTTAATTAAATAACAAAAGACAATAAAGTGGCGTCTCCTATGGGAATCGAACCCATGTTGCCGCCGTGAGAGGGCGATGTCCTAACCGCTAGACGAAGGAGACCAATATGCTACAATATCAAGAATCTTCGTATATTTCAATAATAGACTTCTTCGAAACCAATTTCTTCTGCAAATTTGAAGTAGCATACGAACCGCAGAACCGGAGTGTATTAGATATACATGAGGGGAATTTGGGGGAATCTGTGATTTCCCTCAATGCCCCTCTGTACATTTAGTACATCCGGTTCTGCGGTTCTGCGCTCCATTTTTCCTTAAAAACCCTCACTAAAAATATCCATGAAGACAGCTTCTAAGCTGCACTATACCCAAACCCCAAAAAATTGCGGATTCAAACTTCTTGGGGTTCAAGGATTGGCAGCAATTAAAACCCGCATTCTTTGGGGGACCCGGTATATGTCAAAGATGTAACATTTCGGGAAGATTTTTCTGTAAAAAGAAAAAATCCTTTTGTGTTTTCAAGCCTTATTGATATGGAATTAAATATTATGAGAAGTAATGGAGAAAATAATATTTCTAATACTGTGTATGGTAATTCTTTAAAATTTAAAAATACTTATATGAAGTATAAAAAATACTTTTAAATATTTTTAGGACTTAGCCCTGATGTAAGGGGTGGTAAGCATCTTTCCATTGAAGCTTTATAAGGGGGAATAATTATGCTAAAGGTGTTAACTAAGATTCATCAATAAGCTCAACTATGCCACGAGAGAAAAATGGAAAAAAATGTTTGTATAATCAGTGCGAAACGCACGCCTATTGGGGCTTTTGGTGGTTGTTTTAATGATGTATCTGCCATTGTCCTTGGGGCAGCTTCTCTTGAAAAGGCTGTTCAAAGTATTAATCTTGGCGAAAAAATTGAGAAGAAGCAGCATTTTTTTGCTTTTTTTGGTTGTGTTCTTCAGGCTGGACTTGGGCAAAATCCATGTAAACAGGTAGTTTCCAAAGTTTTTTCCGTAGATGTAAATTGTAGTTCAATCACAATAAATCACGTTTGCGGTTCTGGAATGACAGCTATAACCCAAGCCTATGATGCTATTCGCCTAAAAAAGACGCAATTTGCTATTGCTGGAGGAATGGATAATATGTCCCGTGCGCCATATCTTTTAGAAGATGTGCGATTTGAATGCAAAAAAGAACAGGGGATAGTTATTGATTCTATGCAATTTGATGGATTAGAAGATGCTTACAACAATTTACCTATGATCAATTTAGCTGAGGGAACAGCAAAAGCGCAAAATATAAACCGCGCAGAAATCGAAGCATATGTTTTTAATTCTTTTAAAAATGCTCAAAAAGCTATTAAAAATGGGTGGTTTAAAGAGGAAATTGCTGAAGTTTTTGTAAAAAAACAAATTTCTGAGGATGAAGTTTTTTACAAAGTAATTCCCGAGAAATTCCAAAAACTTAAACCTGTAGTTTCTGAAGGGATTTTAACAGCAGCTACAAGTTCGGCAATTGCTGATGGTGCAGCAAGTGTTATTCTTATGGAAGAAAACGCAGCCTTAAAAGCAGGAATTACACCACTTGCACGAATTATTGGGTATGCCAATTCTTCTGTAAACCCGCGCGATTTTACTATAGCCCCAGTTTTGGCAATAGAACGTTTATGCCAAGAGATTGGCTGGAATGTTAATGATGCTGAGCTTTTTGAAATTAATGAGGCTTTTGCAACTGTTCCTTTATTTGTTGCTAAAAACTTAAAAATTCCTTTGAAAAAAATTAATGTATCAGGAGGAGCTTGCGTTTTGGGTCATCCGTTGGGATGTAGTGGAGCGCGCATTATAGTTACACTTATACATAACATGCGGCGTCTTGGAGCAAAAAAAGGAATAGCAACAATTTGTATTGGTGGTGGAGAAGGAATAGCTATTGCTGTAGAAATTCACTAAAAGTCAGCAACAATTTTCTAAAAAATAATTCTGTTCATTAGACTTCTCATATATTTTTAACGTGTATTATCAAAATGTGATTAAGTAATTTAGTCATATCGAATTATTGGTGAGTGGCTGTTCATCAATAGAATTTACAGGCTGAATGTTAGGCTTCTAGAAGTTTTTATCTTCGCTTGAAAGTCTGAAGCCTGTAAATTATCGATAATCGAACGGTTGGCAGAGTATTTTAGACTCGAATATGAGGAGGATTTATGACAAATTTT
>JAITOG010000005.1 GCA_031290075.1 Holosporales bacterium
TTTTAATAAAATAAGTTAATAAAATATATTTTATCAAAAAAATAAAAGGCTTGTTTTCTACTGTTAAAAAAAATGATCCTTGTAAACAGGGGTTTATAAGAGATATTTTTATGCAGGGGGGTAAGATATTAATCCCTATCCCCAAATCCTAATAGGTGGGGTGAGGTCAGCATGAAAAAGCTCTGTAGCCCCCCAGACCAGGGCATCCATACGGTCTGGGGATTTGCGGGAATTCCGTCCTAACGCCCTGCTTTCTCCGCTAAAATCTGGAACATACTCACACATCTGTGCTTCTAATTCTTGAAATGCTCGTACGTGCGCAATTTTTCCTTGCTCATAAAGTGCTGCAATTGGCTCAGCCCTTGCAATTTTCCCGCGGGAAGCCCGCACAGCTGTATACGGGATACTACGGTCAAATGATTTTATCATCTCTGCAACCAAATCCCCGCCCTGGTTTACCTCAGCAACAACGCGATCTGCCTGGAATTCATGGTATTTCTCCACAACTTTTGCTCCCCAAACGCTTGGCGCATAGCGGCCACTCGCATCATCCAAAACATAAGCCATCCCATCACTGCACCGCCCAATAACGATAATCCCAGTTTCATCGCTTTGCTCGCCATAAGTAACTGCTGGATCCACAGCTACCACAATACGCACAAAATTTTCATAAGAAGGCTGAATATAAGGGATAAATTCATGTTTCCAGAGCGCATCAGGATTTTCAAAAATCAAATCGCCATATAACTCCTGCCGCCCAAAGGAATTACTTCCATAGCGCTTTTTTACAAAATCAACAAATTTTTGCGAAAGATTTTGCACGTTATCAAAGGTTGTTCCTTTAGTCTTCACAGTCTGCGGCTCATCTAAAATTTCCTGTAAAATCAGCAAAGGCCGCGGAGTTGTTGTTATAATACAGCGCGGCTCACCAAGGCGCAAGCAAAGCATGATCTGCTCATAAGTTTTTTCTGGATACCGAAATTTTGCGAACTCATCAACCCATGCAAGGTCAAATTGTGGGCCGCGCAGGCAATCGTAGTGATCTGCTCCAAAAATCTGGGCAATTGCGCCATTCGGCCAAGTTAACATATACTTTGAGGATTCAAACTTGGGATAATTGGGATCGTTTGGAGGGTACACTGCTAAAATACCGCTAACGCCCGCAACCATCACGTTTTTAGCTTCATCCATTGTTTGTCCTATAAGCGCAATTCTTTTACTTTGCGCAGAATCCACAAGGGCCCTTACAGATTCTGCGCCAGTTCGAGTTTTCCCGAAACCGCGCCCTGCCAAAATTACCCAACTCTTCCACTGGCCTTGTGGAAGTTTTTGGTTTTCCCTGGCATTTTTTGACCAATCAAAAATCCCTTCATCAAAATTTTTTTCCGAAAAATTTCGATTTTTCGTTTGAAATATTGGTATTAGCGCTAAATTTTGCACGATTTTGCTTAAAAACATAACTTCCCCTTCTTTTTTTTGCAGATCAACTTTAATTAATAGAAACCTCGATTTTTAGGGCTTTAATTGCTTCAAAATTTACAACGTCTCCTCCAGTTCGCTTTGTTACATAAAATTCAACAAACGGCTTAGCGCTGTAAGGATCGCGCAAAATGCTAGGATCTCCGCGGTCCACAATTTGGTAAACTGCCTGAAAATCTCCAAATAAAACATGCGCACTGGCATCTTTTTTGGAAAGCTCTGGCATATCGTCGCTTATATAGATCGGATAGCCAAGTAAACACGACGGCGCTCCAGCCACAAGCGATTGCTGCCATAAAAATTTTCCTTGAGAATCCTTGATATTTTGAATAGCAATTAGCGCACTTCGCGACATTAACCATTTAGCATTTGGCAAATACTCGGCTTTTAGCGAAGAAACTACTTTAAACAAATCTTCCCTTTCAATTTCCGGACTTCCCGCAATTTGTGCAATACATTCTATTTCCCCCCAAGACGCTTTGCCCTCAACAATTGGATAGCTCAAAATTCCTTTTGGTTCATTTTCCCCATTTCCATGTAAAAAGGCTTTATTTTCCAAAGCTGACATTTTCTGAGTAATTTTTGATACAATCCAATCTGCAACGCCATCTCCAAAATCATCCAAAATCTTTTGCGTTGTCCGTGGTTTTGAATACATTTGATGAACAGGAATTTGCATATGTACTAAATTTTGTACTGCACAATTTTCGCCAACGTTTTCGCAAACCATCCAGCCGGCATCTGTACCACCTTTATCAAGCAAAAGATCTAAAGCATTTCCGGAAATTTGGGTAATTTTTGCTAATTGTCGCATTGGGCAAAGGTATTTCATTTGATTATCCAATTGAGCAATTGTTTGCACTGGGATGCGATATTCCGAATTACTTCGGCTTAACATGCGAGATTTCTCGCTTTGGCTAATCTCCCCATTCGTTAAATATTTCAAAAACGCCTTGTACTCAGTGTTTTCCTCATACTGTTTAACAGCCATTGCCTGATTTTCGTAATTTACTGAATTTTCCATAACTCCCCCTATTTTGTTTAAAGACTTCTCCAAATCGCTAACCGCAGTATCAAATTTCTTTAAAATCGCTGCGTGATCAGCACTCAAAAATTCTATAGATTTTCTATCTATTCTATTTTCCATTACATTTTCCATTTTTCCTTCCTCCTATTATAAATACACCGAAATTAAATTATTCCAGCTAAAATCTGAATTTTGTATTGATTTACGCAAGTTTTTCAGGCGATTAACCAAATAAATTGTTTGCGCATACGAATCCTCCCAAGAATGAGGAGTTTTACAAAAACGCTCTTTACACAAAGTTACTTTTGCCGCCGGATTCGCTGTAAACGTAACCAGCGAAATCTCAAATAATTCCACTTCATCAAGAACCTTAACTCCTGATTCTTTATGCGATTGCTTTACCTGAAACCCGATTGAAAGCCCATCAACAGCCTTTGATTTAAGCAGCGAATAGGCATCGCGCCCTTTTTGAATATCAAGTAAAATATGACCACGCGCAAAAAGTCCGTAATTATCCTCATATATTTCATCCCAAATGCCTATTGGCGATCTTTGATCGTGTTGCCAAAGCATTTTTGGAACTTCTCCAGAAGATGTGTACTTTTCCAAAGACTTTCTAAAAGCCCCTTTGGCTATACTTTCTTGCTGATAGTCAACATTTCCAAAAACGCTTGCATATCCTTCGATTACACCTGAATCTAAAGATTTAATTTGAATCCTATTATCTAAAAATTTCATAAAACCCCCTATGCACAAAAAAATTGTGCTTTTCAAAAACAAACTTAAATAATCGTGTTATAAGAAGCTGTCTTCATGGATGTTTTAAGTGAGGGTTTTTAAGGAAAAACGGAGCGCAGAATCGGAACGTACTTTGACGTACGTGAGGGGCATTGGGGGAAATAACAGATTCCCTCCAAACCCCGTGAGGATTCTAGCACCGGATTTGACGTAAAAAACACCAATTAAAATAATCCATGACAACAGCTTCTAAAACACGACTCCCTAAAACCGGTATTTCTCATTTGAGAAATCGGTACATCAAGATTGCGCAATCTATTTGTATTTTCATTTTAGGGGAAATATAAATAATTATTCAATGACTAAAAACGCCCATAAAATTTTATATTAATATTATTAAAATTTAAATAAAATTTTATCTAATTGAAAAAAATGAAGGCGAAGAATCTGGGAAGCACAAGAGGAGTAGATCAATGATTTTTGCTGTAAGAAAATTGAAAATAAAAAAGTTTTTCAAAATTGTCGTTTTTTGATTGACAAATGAAAAGAATTATAGAACGGAAAATGAAAAGAATTTAGAAGCTGTCTTCATGGATATTTTAACTGGTGTTTTATACCCAAACCCCAAAAAATTACGGATTTAAACTTCTTGGGTTTCAATGATTAGCAGCAATTAAAATCCGCATTCTTTTTGGGGACCCAGTATACGTCAAATCAGGTGCTTAAATCCTCATGAGGTTTGGGGGAAATCTGTGATTTTCCCCAATGCCCCTCATGTACGTCAAAGTATACTCCGGTTTCTGCGCTCCGTTTTTCCTTTTAAACACTCAGTTAAAATATCATAAAGACAGGTTCTACAATTTCCCAATAACAAACTAAGCAGTAATTTAGAAAGACTCATACAACGCCTTTATCCTAGCCTTTTAGTAAAATCCTAAAGGCCTATTTCCATTGTAGGCCTGCTATAATCAATTAGGTTAACAACCTCTTTATATCTGAAGAAGGTGCATAATAACGTGGTGTAAATCCAGATTTATTTTTAGCATCTTTCTTTGCTCCAGCAGCAAGTAATACTTGAACAACTCCTGTATGCCCCAAAGCAGCTGCCAAATGAAGTGGAGTACGTCCAATATGATCTTTAGCATCTTTATTTGCTCCAGCAGTAAGTAATACTTGAACAACTCCTGCATGCCCTTTATAAGCTGCTGTATGAAGTGGTA
>JAITOG010000007.1 GCA_031290075.1 Holosporales bacterium
TTCGATTGGAAGGGAAATTATAAAGAGATATACAAATCGAATTTTTCGAAAATTTGAAAAATGGTTTACTTCAAAATCAAAAAGAAAATGTTTGAGATTTATCTTGTAGGGATGTAAGCGGTATATACTCTCTTCCATGATAACTCCTGGGATCTTCAACTTGTTCCAATATCTCTAATAACATGCGACTTTATACTCAAAAAACACTCAATATATTGATTTATATTCGTTTTTATTTGAAAGTTAAAGCTTTTATTTCTACGTCGGTGCCCTGAGTCTAATGTCAACACAATTAAAAAATAAATTGTTAGCTTCTAAAAAAAGTGTTAATAAAAAGTGAGTGTTTGATGGTTGGTTATTCTTCAAATATAAGAAGCTGTCTTCATGGATATTTTAACTGGTGTTTTTTACGTCAAATCCAGTGCTCGAATCCTCATGGGGTTTAGGGGAAATCATAGATTTTCTCCAATGCCCTTCGCGTACGTCAAAGTACGCTCCGGTTCTGCGCTCCGTTTTTCCTTAAAACCCCTCGCTTAAAATATCCATGAAGACAGCTTCTAAGTTATTAAAAATAATTCTATATTTTTCAAAATAGCAATTTTTTTTTACAGAAAGTTAAGGATTTTATATATGGTTAGAAATTTAATGAGAAGGATTTTGGTTTTGTCTGTTCTCTGTATAGTTGGATTTTGTATAGCAATTTTACCAACCCCCTCCGGTGTTAATCCCAAAGCATATCCTATTTTTGGAATTTTTATAGTGATAGTATTAGGGTTTTTGGCTAAACCATATCCTATGTCTGTATTATCTCTATTAGGGATGTTTGTTGCTATTGCAAGTGGATTATTTACTATAAACGAAGGGTTTTCTTGCTTTAATGAACCTGTTATTTGGCTTATTGTTTTTGCTTCAATAGCAGCACAAGCTTTCATAAAAACAAATTTAGGACACAGAGTTGCTTGTTTTTTCATAAAAAAAATGGGGCACAGTTCTATAGGGCTTGCCTATGGTTTAGTCGTAAACGAAATGTTTTTTGCCTCAATTATTCCAGCTAATACAGCAAGAGCTGTTTGTATTACAGTGCCGCTGGCTGTATCCATGAGTACGTCTCTTGGCAGTTCACCACAGAATGGAACAGAGAAACGGCTGGGTAGTTATCTTAATTTTTGCGGAATGCAGGCAAATAATTTTTCAAGTGCTCTGTTTCTTACAGCAGTAGGAAGTAACCCTATTGTGCAAAAAATGATGTTTGAAATGGGAATTCAAGTTACATGGCTAGAGTGGTTTATTATATCTTGTGTTCCTTGCATTGCATGTTTACTAATTATACCTTTGATTATGTATAAACTAGTACCTCCAGAGCTTAAAAAAATTCCTGAAGCAAGTGATATTGCTCAAAAACAACTCGATGAAATGCCAAAAATAACCAAGCAAGAAATTATGACTATGTTAATTTTTGCCGGAATGCTTTTCTTTTGGATTATTGGAAGTTTTTTTTCAATTCATACAGCATTAGTTGCCCTGGGAGGACTTTGTGCTTTGCTTATAATAGGGGTTTTAGATATCGATGATGTAACTGGCGCAAAAGATGTTTGGAATATTGCAATTTGGTTAGCTATTTTAAATTTTTTTGCAGGAAGACTAACTCAATATGGATTAATTCAACATTATTCCGAAATATTAAATAGCCTTCTTGCCGGATATAGCTGGGGAGGAGCTTTGCTTATTGTTGCAATTATATATTATTTTGCTAGGTATTTTATTCCTGGAAATGTTATGCATGCATGCGCTATGTTTCCGGCATTTTCTCAACTTATAATTTCCTGCGGGGTTCCAGCAAAATTAGGATGTATGCTTTTAGCTTTAATTACAGCATTTTGCGGTTATGTAGCGCCTTATGGTTCAACAGCTGGTCCAATTGTCCTTAATACGGGGTATATTGAACAAAGATCTTGGTGGAAAATTGGTTTTACATCTGGAGCTTTATATCTTTTTATTTGGTTTATTTTAGGTGGAATTTGGTGGAAAGTGTTAGGATACTGGTAAAAAAAACATGAAAGAAAAAACAGTTTATGTATTAGCTGCTGGCGGAACTGGAGGACATCTTTTTCCGGCAATAAGCCTGGCTAAACAGCTAAAAAGTAAAGGAGGAATTATTTATCTTTTTACAGATGAAAGAACAAAGGATTGGATCGAAAAAGATTGTTTTGATAAAATTTTTATTTTTTATTTCGGCAGTTTTTCAGGATTTTTAAACAAAATTTTATTTTTTGTTAGGCTCCTAAAATGTGGTATGAAAAGCTTATTTCTTTTCATTAAAAAAAAGCCCGCTGTTGTTATAGGCTTTGGTGGGTATCCATCTGCTCCTCCAGTTTTTGCAGCGCAGATTCTTTGTATTCCAACAATTATTCACGAAAGTAATGCTGTGCTGGGAAGAGCTAACGCTATACTTGCAAAAATGGCAACTTTAGTGGCAACGGGATTCCCTGAAGTTTCTAGATTAAAGGAAAACAGGCTAACTTTTGTTGGAAATCCCGTACGTCATGAAATAAAAGAGCTTTATAATTCTTCCTATATTCCTCCGCAAAAAGAAAGGCCCTTTAATATCTTAGTTATAGGTGGAAGCCAAGGAGCTCGAATTTTTTCGCAAATAATTCCTGAAACGATTAAAAAAATTGAAAAAAATTGGCAAAAACGTATAAAAATTCGCCAACAAGCTCGAAAAGAATTGATTGAACAAACAAAAATTGCATATACGAATACACTCGCTCATATTGAAATACAGCCATTTTTTTATGATATGAAAAATGCGTTGTCTTGGGCTCACCTTGTTATTTCAAGAGGGGGGGCTATGAGCCTTTCTGAAATAATGATTACAGGCAAGCCATCCATAATAATTCCTTTGGAGAAAACGCTGGGCGGTGATCAATTATTTAATGCAAGTTTTTTTGAAAGAAAAGGGGCGGCAATAATGATTCAAGAAAAAGATTTATCTGCAGAAATGCTTAGTATTATTATTCAAAATTTGCTAAATAGCCCAGAAGAACTTAAACGTATGAGTAACGTTGCTAAAGCGCTAGCAGCTCCTGATGCAGATACACGCTTTGCAAGAAAAATTGAAGATTTGCTGCAACGCAAGACTTTACTAACATGAATTATGGATTATTAGAATAACAAAAAGGTTATATCTCATTTTTACTTTTATTAATATTTTTTTGTTTTTTAGGGATGTAAGGCCTAAGGGAAGTAGGGAAAGAGCTAAAAAAATTGTATTTTTTTCCTTTAGAAAAAAACCTCTAGAATAAATATTTTAGAAGGTCTTATTGCAAACTGTTTGGTAGACTATATTAGGAGAATCTCTTATAATTCAAGTAAAGATTACTGAAATTATATGAGGGCATGGTGGATATTTTTTTTAAAGCACCTGATAAAACTTTGGAAAACGTAATTGTTGGTGAATTCGAGGAACGTCTTTTATCTTCTTCTTTAACTTTAAGCAAGGCTGAATCAGATTTTTTGCGAAAAAAACGCGAAAAATGCAAAGAAGAGTGTAAAGAAAAATGTAAAAAAAATAAAGAAGTGTGCTTTCACCAGTTTTCAAGAAGTCTAAATGAAATTGGAAATCTTTTACTTTTGCGTGTTGCTAGACTTACTAGCCTTGAAATGACAGAAACAGAAGCACAAGAACTTGGTGCAAAAATTTTTGTAGCTGCATCAGCTTGTAAGGAAGAAGAAATTTTAGTAGATTTTTCCTCTGTAATTAATCCCACATTGGTTGCACACATTGCTTTAGGTTTTAAAATTCGCAGCTTTAGTTTTGATAAGTATAAAACTAAAAATAAAGATGAAAATAAAATAAAAAGCGTTTATTTTATTTCTTCTAATAATAAAATAACGTCTCAGTGCTTCTCTGATTTAATCCCAATTGCTGATGCTTTAGAAATTGTAAGAACGCTATCTTTGGAAGCTCCAAATGTTTTGTATCCTGAAATAATGGCCAAAGTTGCAAAAGATTTAAAACAATTTGGAATAAAAACTGAAATTTTAGAAGAAAAAGAGATGAAAAAGCTTGGTATGGAAGCCCTATTAAGTGTTGGTCAAGGAAGTGCACATGATTCATATATGGCTGTTTGCCAATGGAATGGCGGAAAAAGTGATGAGGCTCCAATTGCTATAGTTGGGAAAGGAGTAACCTTTGATTCTGGGGGAATTTCCATAAAGCCTTCGCACAATATGCATGAAATGAAGGAAGATATGACAGGGGCTGCTATTGTTTTATCAACAATGCAAATGATTGCAAGTCTAAAGTTGCCAATTAATGTTGTTGGAGTTGTTGGTTTAGTCGAAAACATGCCATCAGGCAGTGCAGTACGTCCATCTGATATTGTATATTCAATGTCTGGACAAACAATTGAAATTCAAAATACAGATGCTGAAGGGCGTCTTGTTTTGGCGGATGCCTTGTTTTACGTTAGCGAACAATTTAAACCTCAATGTATTATAGATTTTGCAACACTAACGGGAGCTATTCAGGTTGCTTTAGGTCAAGAATTTGCTGGACTTTTTTCTAATAATGACCATTTAAGCGAATTATTACTTGACGCTGGGAAGCAAGTAAAAGAGCGGCTTTGGCGGCTTCCACTTGATCCAGCTTTCGATAAAGATATTGATTCAGATATTGCAGATGTTCGAAATGTTGGAGCTGGACGAGGCGCTGGAAGTATAACAGCGGCCCAATTTTTGCAGCGCTTTATTCAGGAAACACCATGGGCTCATATAGATATTGCAGCCGTTACCCTTGATAGCAAAGAGCGTTTGCTAACTGGTTCTGGTTTTACAGGGTTTGGAGTTCGGTTAATGCACGCATTTTTAAATGAAGTTATTAAAAAGCGTACAATTTTTTACAGGGAGGAAAAATGATAGATGAAAAAGGAAATGTACAGATAAGCAAAGAGGAAGAATTACATTGTAATTTTGAGGGAGAGTGTGGGGAGGATTGTTGTGTAAATCCCCTTTGTGAAGAATCAAGTGAAAAAAAAATAGAAGAACTTGAAGAAACCATAGACTTTCTGGAAAAAAAATATCTTCGTGCTGTGGCTGATGCTGAAAATATTAGGCGACGCTGCACGAAAGATATTGAGGATGCTATTAAATTCAGCAATTCTGTACTAGCAAAGGATATTATAGAGTTTATAGATAATCTTGAACGTGCTATAAAATTTTGCCCTGTTGATGGTTTAACTGAAGAATTAAAATCTTTTGCTGAGGGGATTAATATTACTGTAAACAATACTTTAGCCGCACTTAAAAATCATGGTATTGAAAAAATAGAAACTGATGGTCTGCTTTTTAATCCTGAACTTCACCAAGCTGTTTCCGAAATTGTTTCCTCTGAAGGAATTCCCTCTGGAAATATTGTGGAAACACTTCAAACGGGGTATACGATAAATGGGCGTTTGCTTAGGGCTGCATTAGTGGTTGTGGCAAAGTAGTCTTTAGAACCTGTCTTAAGAATATTTAACTGAGGGTTTTTTACGTCAAATCCAGTGTTATAATGCTTCACCGTGCGCTAAAATACGCTGCTCTCTTTCTTATGCGTTTCGTTTTTTCTTTTAAACCCCCAGTTTAAATATCCATGAAGACAGCTTCTAAATCCATTTTATAGATTTCATGTCAATTCCTTCTTTATACATTTCCCAAAGAGGACTCATTTCTCTTAATTTTTCAATAGTACTTGCCAATTTTTTTATAACCTGTTCAATTTCCTCTTGCGTTGTAAATCTATGAATTCCAAAGCGTATAGAGGATTGAATTGCGTATTCGTCTGCATTTATAGCTTTAAGAACATGAGATGGTTCCAAATTTGTTGAAGAACAAGCAGAAGCTGTTGAAAGGCAAACATTTTCTAATCCCATAATTACACTTTCCCCTTCAACATAAGGAAATGCCAAATTTGAAATATGCGGAACTTTTTGTATTTCATCTCCATTTAGCTTTGCTAATGGAATTGATCCTAATATTCCTTGCATTAAAATTTTATTTAGAGCGAATATTCTAAGAATTTCATGATTATATTCTTTTGCTAAAACATTAAATGCCTCGCCAAGCCCAACACAAAGAGGAACGGGGAGTGTTCCCCCGCGTATACCGCGTTGTTGCCCCCCGCCAGGAAAAATCGAACGAAGTTTAACTAGGGGGCTGCGTCTTACAAAAAGCGCTCCTATTCCTTTTGGACCATAAATTTTATGTCCAGACATACTAGCAAGCCCAATATTACATTTTTTAAAATTTATTTCCATTTTTCCTACAGCTTGCGTAACGTCAGAATGGAAGGCAACACCTTTTTGAGCGCAAATTTCCCCAATTTCTTCAATAGGTTGAATTGTTCCAATTTCATTATTTACAGCCATTACAGAAACAATTGCCGTTTTATTAGTTATTGATTTATAAACATCACCTGGATCAACAAGCCCTTTGTTGCTAACCTTAAGATAAGTTACTTGGCCCCCTTCTTCTTCAACCTGCCTACAACAAGATAAAATTGATTCATGTTCAATTTGTGTTGTTATAATATGATTTTGGGGAACTTTTTTAGAATATCTAAAGTAGTCTATAACTCCTCTGATTGCTAATATATTTGCCTCTGTAGCCCCGCTAGTAAATATAACCTCACTATTATCAATACCAAAGAAATCAGAAATTTGCGTTTTAGCAATACTTACGGCTTCATCTGCAGCCCATCCATACGCGTGATTTTTTGAGTGAGCATTTCCAAAAGATTGGCAAAAATATAAAGACATTTTTTCAAAAACTCTTGGATCACACATGGTTGTTGCTGGAGAATCAAGATATATTAATGGATTAATTGAAGATAATAATGTATTTTTTTGTTTTGGACTTTCCATTTTGTACGATTTTTTTTATTCAATAACCTAATGTAATATAAAAAAAATTTAATATAAAAAAAATAACTAAAAAATTACAAAATAAATTGAGACTGTTCTGTAATAACGTGAACTATGGATGAAAATAATATTTTGGGAATCTCTTAAGATGGGATGAATTCCTTAAGATTGGCGGAATTCCTAATAAAAGGGCAATAGAATACCGGCATAACTTTCGTTTTTTCGAAGATGGTTGAGACATTTAATAAATTTAGATAATGTGATTTTCAGATTTTTTTTAAAGAGCTTCTGGTCTAAAATTTTTTCTCTTAGAATTTTATTTTTATAAGATTTTATTTAATTTTTTGAATAAAATGCAATAATTCGCCAATTAAAACTTGGAGTATTCAAGAGGTAATTATGCTTTTGAGATTTTTAAAATGTATAAAATTTTAGATAAATACTTGCGAACTCCGCATTCTACTCTTGACTTTTTTAAAACCTTTTCATTTTTTACTTGAAATGTAGAAGGAACATTATTATTATTATTATTATTATCTTTGTTAGATTATTTTAAAGGAAATAAAGGGAATGAAAGGATTTTATAAAACTACGGCGCTTGTTTCATTATTGGGATTAGGGATAAGCAATATTTCTTGCGGGGAATTAGGTGACGCAAGAGCAATACATGACACACTGGGAATAGGCCAAGCAATGCTACAACCTAGAGGAGCATGGAATTTGTTGGAAAATGGCAGAAATTATTTTAAAGAACACCCAGTAAGGTGTGTAGGAGGAGCAGCAGTAGCAGTGGGAATATTGGCAGTAGGAGCTATTATTTGGTATAGAAGAAATGTTGCTCCTGCTGGTGCTGGTGGTGTTGCTCCCGTTCCTGGTGCTCCTGGTGTTGCTCCTGGTGCTGTAGTTGCTCCTGGTGTTGCTCCTGTTCCTGGTGCTGTAGTTGCTCCTGTTCCTGGTGCTGGTGGTGTTGCTGTAGTTGCTCCTGCTGGTGCTGGTGGTGTTGCTCCCGTTCCTGGTGCTCCTGGTGTTGCTCCTGTTCCTGGTGCTGTAGTTGCTCCTGGTGTTGCTCCTGTTCCTGGTGCTGTAGTTGCTCCTGGTGTTGCTCCTGTTCCTGGTGCTGTAGTTGCTCCTGGTGTTGCTCCTGTTCCTGCTGCTGTAGATGCTGGTGTTCCTGTTCCAAACGC
>JAITOG010000034.1 GCA_031290075.1 Holosporales bacterium
TGTATTAAAAGATCTTGAATTTCTTCTATTTGCTTCTGGTCTAAGTGCCCTTTTGAGGAGGAGAAAATTTCAGAAAGTCCTACATTCAGCCCGTGAGCGGATTTTTGAATCGTGGATCCTAATTTTTTTTACCATGAAGATTTTTGCATTTTTTCTTTAATTTTTTAATAGACTTCCTTCGAAACCAATTTCTTCTGCAAATTTGTTCGTCGCTTCGATGCTCGAATCCTCATGTATATATCTAATACACTCCGGTTCTGCGCTTCGTATGCTCCTTCAACTTTGCTAGAAGAAATTGGTTTCGAAGGAAGTCTAGTAAATTAACTTTTATTTTGCAGTATAACATTAAGAAGGTGTCTTTATGGATATTTTTCAAATTTAAAATAATTTTTTGGTAGGTTATTTTTTTAATTATCAGCATCAAATTTGCCGGAAACGCACATAAAACATGTATTATTTAAATAACGTTTTTTGAAGGAAGAAATCGCCATGATATAAGGAAGTCTAATTTTTCATCAACACCCAACACTTTTAAAAGAGCTTTTTTAAAAGCTCCGGGTGTTTAGATTTTTCAATGATACATTCTTACAGAGCTTTGCTATAGTGTAAGGGATAAATGTTGTTTTTATTTTATTATTTTTCCGATGTCTCTCTTGCAATTTAAAACTCATTTAAAAAATGTTTTAGTATTTTTTGCTATACTATTTATTATTTTCTTTTTCTTTTTATCAAAAAAAAATTCAAAAATAGAATGTGTAAATGTGTATGATTGGTACGGAGTACTTCCGCGTGAAGTAATTAGTCAATTTGAAAAAGAAACCAAAATAAAAGTTAATTACGACGTCTTCGATAATAACGAAATGTTAGAAGCCAAGTTATTAGCCAGTAATTCAGGATACGATGTTGTTTTTCCCACAGCAACACCCTATGCCGCCCGGCAATTAGCCCTTGGAATTTATCAAAAAATAGATAAATCACTTTTACCAAATTTGAAAGAAATTGAACCTTTTTTAGTGGAAAAAATGAAAAAAATCGATGAAAATTTCGATTTTTTGCTTCCTTACTATTGGGGGACAACGGGCATTGCTTTCGATGAAGAAAAATTAGATGAACTTTTGCCTGAGCATCCTAAAGATAGCTATTCCTTGCTTTTTGATATTAATGTTGTTTCTGTCCTGAAAGAAGGTGGAATAAATTTTCTGCAAGAAGCTGTTGACATATTCCCTTTTGTTTCAAATTACCTTGGGCTTGATCGAGAAAATAGAACAATCCAAAACTTAGTAATATCAGCTGAGTACTTTTCCAAAATATGCCCATTCATTCGCCGTTTTTCCTCTTCACGTTTTGTTATGGACTTGGTACTTGGAGACATTTGCATTACTCAAGCTTGGTCTGGTGGGGCTATTAAAGCCATTGAAGACGCAGAAAAAATAGGGCGAAAAATTAAGTATATTATTCCTAAGGAAGGTTGCGATCTTTGGATAGACGTTATTGCTATTCCTGTTGGAGCTCCGCATCGGAAAAATGCACATAAATTTATAAATTTTCTTTTACGCCCTGAAATAAGTGCTCAAATTACAAATAAATCGCAAATAGCAACAATGGTTTGCGAATCAAAAAAATATATTGAACAAGAAATTCTGGAAAATACAGTGATTTTTCCGAGTAAAGAAATTATAGAAAAACTATTCTTCCAACCTCCTTTTCTAGGGAAAGATGGAAAACGTTATAATCACATTGCAACAAGATTAATGAACCTCTTTAAAATGAGCCCAAAAGATGCAGAAACATATATAAAGGAAATAAAGCTAGAAATAGCAGGGAATTCAGAGGAAAAAAAATAAAGTTGAAAGTACTTTTGGAAATATCTAATTAAAAAAGGTTTTTAAAAAAAAGAGGAAGAAAATATTCTCCCTCTCTTTATAAGACAAAAATTCTTACGCAAAATTATTGAAAGCTTGCCTGCTAATCAGACTCATCAGAATCTGACTCAGCATCAGAAGCTTACTTCTTAAATTTTGAAAATAATGGCAAAATTCCTGCAATTGCAGCTGCTGCACACTTAGAAAGAATCGATTTACCACATACTAACTTAGCACCAGCAAAAGCAGCCGCCCCTAAAACAAGCGGGTTAATAATAACATCTAAACAATTTTTCCCAATCTCCTTAAAATTAATATCAAAACCTTTTTTAGTTATATAGTCATAAACACTATAAGCAGCAACTCCACCTATAACGCCAACAACAGGTTTCATTGGAACTTCTTTTACAGATAAATCAGGACATTTACTGTAAGCCAACACACTAAGTCCAGCAACAACAGCCGACGAACCATATTTAACAGCATTTCTTGCTGTAATAACCCCCCAAGGACCCTTATCCAACCATGAAGTATTAACAGTACAATTCGCTGCAGAAATACCTAACAAACATATTCCACCAATAACTAACAATTTTTTTAAACTTAACATATAAAAAACTCAAAAATAAGCACTAACAGATTTTTTATACCTAAATATTTACATCTTGTCAATTTTTTTTTAATGTGGCGCAACTTGATAATGTCCTCTTGTGATTTAGAAATGTCCTGAATAAGAAACTCTCTTCTATTTTAAAAAAATAGACAACTTCTAAGAGATAATAGCCCTTTCCTTGAGGGAAGCTTTTTTTAATAGTGTAACTCAATTTCTTCTGCAAATTTGTTCGTCGCTTCGATACTCGAATCCTAATAGGGTTTGGGGGAAAACACAGATTTCCCCAATGTCCCCTCATGTACGTCAAAGTACGCTCAGGTTCTGCGCTTCGGATACTCCTTCAACTTTGCTAGAAGAAATTGGTTACGAAGGAAGGCTATTTTAATAGTCTCAAATTTCAAGTTTTAAAAAGCTATGTCCTAATGAATTTGCCCGTTATTTCCTTCATTCCCCTCATTTTGCTGAGCACTTAAAGTGGCAAAATCAATAGGATGCAGCAACAATGGTTGAAACCCACTATTAACAGTTACTTCAGCTACAATGTTTCTGGCAAATGGGAAAATAATTTGTGGACAATTTTCCAATAAAATCTTCCTAATTTCTTTTTCTTCAAGATTTTCTTTTTGTAGCGAAATCAATGCGGCATACTGAACTTGGCAAATAAACATTTGTTCTTTTTCTCTTTTCGCATCAACATTAACTTCTAATACTACCTCAAACATATTTTCTGTAAGCCGTCTTGCATTTACCTGAACATTAATATTTATATCTGGTTTTGCAGGCTGATCAGAAGTGAAATAAGCTAGAGGATTAGGATTTTCAAAAGATAAATCCTTTAAATACTGAATGTGTATTACAAATAAAGAAGCTTGTTCTTGAGGTTGTGTGTTTGTTGAATTATCTGTCATTTTTTTTAAATATTCTTTAAAAAACTAACTAAAAGGTACACTATTTTAAATAGTTGAGTCTATAATTTTTTTTGAAAGTTTTCACCTTTCATTTGCTCGAATCCTCATGGGGGGTGGGGAAAATCACAGATTTCCGCCAATGCCCCTCATGTACGTCAAAGTACACTCCGGTTCTGCGGCTCTGCGCTCCGTTTTTCCTTAAAAACCCCTCAGTTAATTATCCATAAAGACAACTTCTTCTTATATTGCCACTTCATATTTTTTTGCAAAATTTTGCAACATATCTTGCACATACACTGAATTTTTATACTGATTTTTAGCAGGAACATACAATTCACGAGGCCCATTCCTAAAAGGCATCATATACAATGATAATAGGTTGAGAGGAAGAGAATTTATCATTTTTGCAATTTTTAAAACAGAACTACGCGAAACAGAAAGCTTGCGAGCTCCTAGTGATAACAAAGCCATTGCCATTAAGGGATCTGCCGTCATTTCTCCACAAACATGCGTTGCTATAGAATGACTATGTAATTGATCTACAAGTTTTCCAATAAATCCTAAGAAAGTTGGAGAAAGCACGTCTTGATATGATTTACTATTATTTCCTTCACGGTCTGTCGCAAAGAAAAACTGGAATAAATCGTTAGTGCCTATAGCTACAAAATCAACTATTTCACTTATTGTATCAATATGATAAGTAATGGAGGGAATTTCCAACATAATTCCTATTTTTACTTGATTCATTATTGATGGGTTTTGAGTCATTAGGTACTTCCCCTCATTTTCAATTATTCTTTGATATGCCTTTAATTCAACAACCTCAGATATCATTGGAATTAAAATATTAATATCATCATTAGGATATATGCTAAGAGTGCGTGCTTTTAATAAAGCTCGGATTTGAGTTTTTAAAAAATCGTGTCGACTAAATAAAATTTCTTTTGTTTGCGTTGCTAAAGCTAAATGTCTAGAGTATTGCGTAACATTCTTTAATGAATCTTTTTGTATTTCTGGAAGATGTTTAGCTGGAAGGCTATTACTAAAAGCTTTAGCGTCTTTATCATTTGAAACATCAAGGGTTCTGAAGATAACAGGCTTTTTCCCAGCTTCATCAAAAATTTGTTTATATTGTTCAACTTGTGTGTGAAAATCCGTTGAAATATTTGGAAGCATTAGTAAAATTTCTGTGCGGAATAGGCCAACTCCATTTAAGCATGGGTGTTTTAAGATATCTAAATCTTCTTTCATATTTGCATTAATGTATAATTCAATTTTTATATTGTCTTTTGTAATAGTTTGAACGGGGAAATCATCATCTTTATTTTTAATATTTGCTATTTTTTTTTGAAATTTAGAAATTGTACTTTGCGCAGGTTTTATATAAAGCGTGCTAGAATTTGCATCAATTAGCAATCTCATTAAATTTTTACAAAGATTTTTAGTTAAATGTATATTTCCTAATGTTGGAATTCGTAAAGATTTAGCAACTATAGCAGTATGAGATGTATGACTTTTATCTTTTAAAACAAGCCCTACAATTCTTTTATATTGATAGTAATATAACAAATCTGCAGGACATAAATATGAAGCAATTAAAATAATTGGTGTTATATTGAATTCAGAAGGCTCTTCTATTTGTTCTTCATTTATAAAATACCTAAGCTTTTTAAGCAAATATTGCATGTCATAGAAACGCGTTTTCCAAAAAGCATCTACGCTTATTTTTTTTCCTAATTTTTTAGCAATACATTCTGTTGCTTCAAAGGCAGTTTTCCCAGATTCAATGAATTTAAATAGTTCTTGTTCAAACATTGTATCTTCTATTATTAATCTGTATATATCGAGAATTTCAAGCGATTCTTCAGTTAAAATCATTGCGTTTTTTGATAATAATTCGCCAATATTATTTCGCAATTTTTCAATTGCATTCATGATTTTATTTTTTTCTTCTTCAATAGAAAATGGTTGATTATTACTCTTTAAAAGAGGGTTTGTGGCCTCGTAGAAAAATGCTTTTCCTTGGGCAATTCCGTAACTTATTGTTTCTCCTAAAATAACGATCTCTTCATCATTATTATTAATTCCTTCTTTTTTTTTCAAAATTTCCACTCAAACCTTGTTTTTTTAGACCTTTTTAGGACATTCTATTGAGATGTGAAGGATAAAACAAGGTGCTATACCCAAATCCCAAAAAATTGCAGATTCAAACTTCCTGGGTTTTAAGGCTTACCCCCCTGCACAATACGCGTCCATCTAAATATTTAAGGTGGGGTTTTTATTATCAAGATTTGCTTTATTTTTTTATTATTTATTTTTACTTTATTTAATATCCATTTATTAAATT